>JAEUGZ010000561.1 GCA_016794725.1 Opitutaceae bacterium
GGTTCTATCGTCACCTGTATGACAGCCAGCTGACTTCACCCGGTTCCATCATGCCCTCGTACCGGTTTCTCTTCACGACCCGAAAGGTCGTCGGCCAGCCCTCACCCAAGGCGATTCAAGGACTTCTACCCGCCGGGTATCAGCCCCGGGATGGATATGAAATTGTGCCAACGACGCGAGCGGAGTCGCTTGTCTCCTATCTGATGAGTTTGAAAGACACCTACGAGTATCCGGAGTCGAAGAATGTCTTTGTGCCGAAGGCGGCTGGTGCCGCCGAGGGTCATTCAAGCGGTGGAGGTCATCAATGAGCGCGGTTCCTGATCCTGTGGACGGTCTGGGCGATGGTTCAGACGAGGCACTGCAGCGTGCTCATGCAGCGTTGCTAAGCAACAAACCGGAGCCGACCGAAGGCTATCCTGTGATGCCTTTGTTTCTGTTGGGACTCCTGTCCTCGTTGGTGTTTGTCGGGTCCATTTATTTCCTGCACTTTCGTGGTGGACTGAGTGCTCTCGTTTACGATGAGCGCTTTGATCCCAACACGGCATCCAAGAGTGCCGTTGTCGCCCAAGTTGATCCGGTGGCGGCGGGAAAGCGGCTCTATAATCAACCGGGCGCCTGTGTCACCTGTCACCAGGCCAACGGCATGGGAATCCCCGGTGCATTTCCTCCGCTGGTGGGGAGTGAATGGGTTCTTGGTTCAGAAGAGCGCCTTATTCGGATTGTTCTACACGGTTTGGCCGGTGAGATTAAGGTGAAGGGCGTTGTGTACAACAGCGTCATGCCTGCCTTCGGTGAAGGGGGTGGTTTCAACTGGAATGATGAGCGCGTCGCCAATGTGCTCAGCTACATTCGTCACGAGTGGGGCAACAGTGCGTCCCTGGTCGACAAGGCCAAGGTGACTGAGATCAGAACCCAGGCGGCCGCCGGCCGTAACAAGGCATGGACTGCGGCCGAGCTTGAGGCCATTCCGTAGGGATGGCTGTTTGGCCATGTGGGACAGGTGGCGGCCCGAAATCGCCACCTGAAGTGGATTCGACCGGAAGGCGCTCCGGGGCCGTGCCTAGTCGCCGAGCTTCTTGCCGGGGACCAGATAGTTTTGCACGTAGTCCCGGACGGCCTCGGCCAAGGGAGTCATCGGACGCGAATACCCAGTCTCTCTCAGTTTCGAGATGTCGGCCTTGGTGAAGTATTGGTACTTGCCGCGCAAGACTTCGGGCATTTCGACGAACTCAATTGCCGGCTCTCGGCCCAATGCCGTGAAGATTGCATGGGTAAGGGTGATCCAGGTGTTGGCTTCGCCTGACCCTAGATTGAAGAGTCCACCCAGGTGAATCGGACTCTCGGCAAAGTGCAGCGTCATCTCCACGGCGTCCTTCACATAGAGAAAGTCGCGCATCTGCTCACCATCGCGATAATCGGAGCGGTGGCTGCGAAAAAGCTGAACTTTGCCCGTTGCAACAATTTGCTGAAAGGCCTTATGCACCAGCGAGCGCATATCGGCTTTGTGATCCTCGTTGGGTCCGAAGACATTGAAGTACTTCACTCCGACGATTCGATCGAGCAGTCCTTCGTTCTTGGCCCAAAGATCAAAGAGATGCTTTGAATAGCCGTACATGTTGAGCGGCCTTAGTCGTTCAAGATCCGGGTTTCGGTCATCCATGCCTTGGGCACCATCTCCATAGGTTGCAGCTGACGACGCGTAGATAAAACGAGCGCCGGTCTCGATCGACCACCGGGCAAGCTGCTTGGTGTAGGCAAAGTTGTTGTCAGCCAGATAGGATGCGTTCTTTTCAGTGGTCGCCGAGCAGGCACCGAGATGAAAGACGGCGGAAAAGCGCCCGAAGCACTCCGAATTCTGCGCCAGACGAGATCTGAACTCTCCGCCTTCCACGTAGTCTGCGAAGCGCAACGGAACCAAATTCTTCCACTTTTCGTCCGAACCCAGAATATCTGTGATGACGATTTTGTGGAAGCCTCGCGCATTGAGCGCCCACACCAGTGCGCTCCCGATGAAGCCAGCACCACCTGTAACCAGGATTCGTCCAGATAGGGAACTCATGACCTAACAACAGCCAATGCCAGGTGCGGCTGCAACCGGGATTACTCCTGTCGGCTGAGCTCTTCGGAGCGCGCCTTGGCGGCGAGAACAGTCTCCTTCATGAGTCCGCGGAAATCCCGAGCGCTCATCCGCTGCAAGCCCGCAAAGGTGGTGCCATTGGGAGAGGTGACTTGATTTCTCAGCTCCTCGGGTTCCGCTTTGGTCCGGGCCATGAGCCGGGCTGCCCCGAGCACGGTTTCCAGCGCCAACATCTGAGCCTGGCTTCGTTCGAGTCCCGCGGCAATCCCTGCTTCCCTCAGGGCGGCGGTAAATTCAAAGACGAACGCCGGACCACAGCCGCTGACGGCCATCAATGCATCAATCTGCGCCTCGGGTAGTTCAAGCTCCTTCCCGATTGCTCCCAGCAGACCCGTTACGGTCGCCCGATCCGGCTCGCTCAGCGTCGATCGCGCGCACCAACCCGTCATCCCGGCCCCGATGGCTGCGGGCGTGTTGGGCATACAGCGGACCAGGTTCCTTGCCTTGGGGAAGGTACGATCAAGCCGGGCAATGGTCTTGGCTGCGAGCACCGAGATAACCAGCCGTCCGGCAGTCAATGCAGCCAGCCGTGGATCAGCACCGGCCAGGTGTTGGGGTTTGAAAGCGACGATCACGGTTTCCGCTGACTCCAGCGCCTGTTCGAGGCTCGCCGCCACCAGAATGCCGGTACGTGCCGCCAGGGCGGAGGCGGAGGTTCCTGAGCCGCCCAGGCAGATGACGTCCGAAGTGGAATAGACTCCTTTGGCGAGCAAGCCCTCGACCATGGCGGAGGCCATGCGTCCGGAGCCAATGAACGTAAGCTTAGGCATGGAGAGGAACGATAGGAATCAGGTTTCCGACCGACGCTTGCGCTGCTCGATCGGATGGGTGACCTCCGCGACTGCGCCGCCGCCGGGTCGATCATAGAGGATGACATCTCCACTCAAGTTGCGCATGGCGTGACGGGCGACGGTCAGCCCCATTCCCACACCGACCGTTTGCTTGGAACTGACAAACGGCTCAAACATCTGGTCGCGCAGTTCCGGATCGATGCCGCGCCCCTGATCTTCGATCCGGATCTGGACATGAGCCCCGTCGCTGCGATGGATCAGCTGTGTGCGGATCCAGATGGGACGCTGGTCGTCTGGCTTCGCACCGTACGATTCCCAGGCATTGATGAGGATCTTGGAGAGGGTGTCCTCGAACACTTCGACGTGCGTTTCGATCAGTTGGTTTTCCAGTGGATTGTCCACGAAAACCCGCTCGGTGATGCGATGTTCGACCTTGTACCGCTCCAGTGCGCCGTGGATGAGTTGTCCGAGCGGCCGTTTCAGCGTCGGAAACCGCGTCTTTACGACCAGCGAACTCAGTTGTTTGATGATGGATACAATCCGATGGACCGCGCTCTCCACTTGCGCAGCATTGCGCCGGACGCTCTCGGGCCGCTCAGGGTGGGCTTTGATCAGGTCGAGGTAGCCGATGACGATACCCAGCAGATTGTTGAGATTGTGGGCGATGCCCTGGGTGACGGCACCGATTGTCGCGGAACGGCGGGACTCGGCCAGGCGGTGCTGCAGTTCGACCAACTCCCGATTGACCGCGACAAATCGCAACTGCGTCTGGACGCGAGCGAAGGTCTCGTCCAAGTCGATGGGTTTGGTGATATAGTCGACAGCGCCCACTCCGAGCCCTTCGATCTTACCTTCTTTGGAACTGCGGGCCGTGATGAAGATGACGGGGATGGATCGAGTGTCTTCGTGCGCTTGTAGCTTTTGGCACACCTCGATGCCATCCATCTCCGGCATCATCACATCGAGGAGAATGAGGTCGGGACGGTTTGAAGCCACGACTTCGAGAGCCTCGATTCCGGAATAGGCGGTCAACACCTGCAGATGCTCCTTCTCCAGCTTGCGCTTTAGCATCTGGACGTTGATGGGCTGGTCGTCGACGACCAGGATCTTCGAAGGAGGCATTGGCAATGAGCAGAATCAGAAAGTTGCGGCTGCGCAAGGCCTAGCTGCTCACCTGCATTCGGGCGGCAATTGCGGTTCCCGGGGAGTCGCCGTATTTTGGGTCGACGGGCCGGGGGGGGCTGGGACCGAGGAGGCAGCCGGGTGGAAAAGGGCAAGCTGTGCCGATCCTAGTGACCTGTGCGGTGGCGGAGGCGGTACGCTTTGACGGTGTTTTTCATCAGCATGGCCACCGTCATGGGCCCAACACCTCCGGGCACGGGAGTGATCTTGTCGGCCCGTTCGCTGGCCGAGGGAAAGTGCACGTCTCCTGTCAGGCGATAGCCGGTTTTCTTGGTCGCATCCGGTACGCGATTGATTCCGACATCAATCACCACGGCGCCCGGTTTGACCATGTCACCCGTGACGAACTCAGGTTTGCCGATGGCAGCGATCAGCACGTCGGCCTGGCGGGTCAGGTTTCCAATGTCCCGCGTGGAGGAGTGGCAAATGGTGACCGTGCCGTTGGCGCCGGTTTTTTTTTGCAGCGCGAGGAGCGCGACTGGTTTGCCGACGATCAGCGATCTCCCCAACACCACCACGTGTTTTCCCTTCAAGTCTACCCCACTCCGAGCGAGGAGCTCCATGATTCCGGCCGGGGTGCAAGAGACGAAGCCTGAGTCGTCTTCCTGGGCGACTTTGCCGAGATTGAGCGTGTGAAATCCATCGACGTCCTTTTCGGGCGAAACCCGCCGGAAGATGGCCAGCTCGTCGAGGGGTTTAGGCAAGGGTGATTGCACCAGGATTCCGTCGACTCCTTCGTCGGCATTTAGTTCGTCGATGAGTTGTTCGAGCTCCTGTTGCGTGGTGCCGACCGGTCGAAGGATGATCCGGCCCACCAGACCGATTTCGTCCGCCGTCTTCTCCTTCTTGCGCACGTAGGAAACAGATGCGGGATCATCGCCCACGCGCACCAACGCAAGACAAGGTTTTCGACCTGGCAGGGAGGACACTTCCGCTTTGAGCTCGGCGATGAGTGATGCCGCGATCGTGTTTCCGTCGATCAGTTCCATGGTAGGGGGGGGATGGCGGGGTATTCGGATCGGGATCCGCGATACGTTACTTCAGCTGCAAGCTCTCGACGATGATGACAAAGTCCTTCGTTCCCGGCATCGGTTTGGCCGCGCCAAACACGGCGACATTCCGGTTGGTGTAGTTTTCGATCTGCTCCGTTTGCAGGAGTCGCGAGACATCCAGGTAGGCAAAGCGTGAACCACTTTCATCAGACAGGGCCCAGTCGAACGGACGTCGCGGCTTGAAGGGATTGCGAGTGGATACGAAGCGACCTTCAAACATCCGTGGTAGTGCGTCGGTGCCACCCTGGCCCAGACTGACGAGCGAGGCGGGTTGACCTCCGGTTCCAGGGGAGACCGCGGCGGCTTTCGACGGTGGTGGTGCCACCGGTGCCGGAGTGGGTGCTCCAACGGTTGGTGTGGGACGCGGTGCGGCCGCCGGGACGGAGGCAAGGGGTAACGCGGCTGGCAGACCCACCGTGCGGATGTAACCGACCAATGGACGATTCAACCGGAGTTGTGTCCAACGGCCAAACAACCCGGTGATATCCAGTGTCTCACCCACACCCGCAACCGCGAGTACGGGCGTATCGAGTTTCGGACCCTTGCGCAGCTCGGCTCCGGGACGAACGTCGAGGGACTTCGTGATGTCCTTATTTTGGACGTAGACTTCGTGCGGTCCTGGGAGTTCGACAGCGATCCATCCCGGAGGCGCACTGGTATTGCCTGAGGCCAGCGGAGGCTCGGTGCCTGCCTTGAGGACGGCAACCGCGGGCGAAGCTGGGTCGGCCTTGAGGTGGACCGCGGTGGGTTCCGTGAGGGGGGCGGCGGCGCTCATTTGAACGAGCAGGCCGGCCACGACAGCAACGAGCGTTGAACTAGGCTTCATGGGAATCGGGGTTGCGGAACGCAGGTTTACGACCGGAACGGGACGAAGGGGTTTCCGGACTCAAGTGAGGAAGCGTGAAAAGGGACTCGATTTCCTTGTTCGAGAGTTTTTTTCCGGCACGCAGCGGAATCCCCCGCAACGGGAAGGCGCCGATCTGATAACGCCTCAGGCGCCTGACCTCGTAGCCCAAGGCCATGAAGAGAAAGCGAATCTCACGCTTCTTGCCGTGATGCATCCAGACATCCAGGTTCACCGCCGTGCCGTCGCGATCGGGGTTTACCAATGCGGCGTATTCAACTTGATGCCGTTCTCCGTCGAGCATGACCCCTCGCTTCAAGGTCGGGAGACGTTTGGCGGGAAAGGGCTCCTCCAGCTTCACCTGATATCGCTTCACAATGGTGTTGCGAGGATGCATGAGCCGGTTTGCGAGGTCCCCGTCGGTGGTCAGGATCACCAAACCCTCGCTGTCCTTGTCGAGACGTCCCGCGCAGAAAAAGCGAAACTTCGAAAGCTCACGTGGCAGCAGGTCGAATACGGTGTCTGGATTGTTCGGGTCGTCGTTTGAGCAGACCAGCCCGCGTGGCTTGTGCACCGCCAAGGTGATGCGAGGCTGCGGTGCCGATCGCACCTGTTTGCCGCGAACCACAATCTTGTCGGAGTCGGGATCCACCTTTTGTCCCAGGACCGCAACGGTACCGTTGACCCAAACGTCTCCCGCGGCGATCAGTTCCTCGGCCGCGCGGCGTGAACAAATGCCGGCGTCAGCGAGGAACTTTTGGAGTCGTAGGGATGCGTTTTCGGCCATGAGTCGGAAATCCTGACTCCAACTGACAGGCCAACGCAAGCCCGCGGGTCGCCCCCAGAGGGCGTCATCTGGGTAAAATAAGGCAGGCGCGGACCACGGTGGCCGCGCCTGAGATTGATCGATTTGGCGAGAGCAGGTGTCGGTGTCAGTCCAGCTTCCGCACGATGATGTCTCCGTTCATGGTGGCGACTTGGATTTCCGGGCCGCCCCCATTGAGGGTACCACTGACCACTTTTCCTCCGGCCATGGCTGGAATTGACGGTGGCCGAGGCGGGCGTGGTGCCCGCGGGGCAATCCGTCCCGACCGCTCCACATTGACGGCCCCCGCTTCTGATCGCGTGGCAGCTTGCACCTGTTCCCGAACCTCGGCAGCTGTGGCGCGGGCGGTCTCGGCCATGGCTCGAGCGGCGTCCACGGCGGCGGCCCGGGCGGCTTCACCCGCCTCGGCCGCGACCCGCGTATATTCTTTGCGGGAGAGTGTCGTTGCCATGGGCTCCGCCTTGGTCTTGAGCGCGTTCTCATCGAAGTCGGTCAGGATGGATCCATTTTGGGTCCGGAATCGGACATTGGCGCCAGCCGCGGGAGGCAGGCGAAGCAAGATCTCCCCATTCATAGACGTAAACGAGAGGGGTTTTTCGGCGGGCAATTTGGCAAACGAGGCCTCGATTTCGCCGTTCATGGACTCGATGAGTGCGCCGCCGTTGAGTCCGGCGAGACGAATGGGACCATTGAGATTTTTCACCTCCACATCGCCTTGAATATCCTTGATGTCCACATCTCCTCCGAAGGCGGTGTTCACCACGACGTTCGTGGACAGTGGCACTCTGATTTCGAAGGATGCGCCCTTCCCGGAAGGGACCGTGTCGCGTCCGTAGTCGACACTCACGACATTGTCCTTTTCCGTCGCCGCAAAGCTGGCGGCGGCGCTGACCACACGGAGTCCATCCGGGCGGCGGGTTGGCGAGTTCTCGGCAACAATATTCGACTGAATGGTGACGCTTGATGTGAGGGAAGCGTCCCCGCGGATTGCAACCCGTCCTTGGGAGACCCAGACATGGACTGAGCCGGGTTTTGCCTGGTCTGAGAACGGGATGGAGGTAACGATGGGCTCGCCTCCGCGAGCTGACAGCCCGAGTAGGAGAAGCGCAACGAAGGGAATGGCAGTTTTCATGGTAAAGGAGAGGGAGCGGGAAAGGGACTACAGTTGAACCAAGGCTCGACGCGCGGCATCGCGAACGGCTTTGTCGATCGAAAGCGACCGGGTGAGCTCCTCCAAAGCGGGAGCGGCCGCGTGGTCGCGGGCAGCGGCGACGAAATCGATCATTGCGACCTGCACGAGGGGTGATGCCTCTCGCGGCAAGGCTGCGAGCACGCCCGCGCGCACCTCGTCGCGGCCGACATGGGGGTAGAGCGCTTCCAGCGCGCAGAGCCTGACGTTGGTGCTCGGATCAAAAGCGAGCGTATTGAGCAGCTCTGCCAGAACACGATCATTGGTCTCCGAGCGATCCAAGGTGGTCAATACACCCTGGAGCCGTCGGTTGCCGGACTGCTGTTGCTGGAGGGAATAGGCGACGAATTGTCCCATCGAGTCGACCCGGTTTCTGAGGTCCGACACCTCGGCGAGGAGGCGAGCTTCGGCGGCGGAAGGTGTGGGTTGGGGGGAAGGCTGCTCGTTGAGGAGGTGTGACCCGGCCCAGATACCTCCCAGGAGAAGCGCGAGACCGGCGGCTGCTTGAAACAGAGGCCTTGCTGGGAGCCAGGAAGCGATCAAGGCATCCAGTCGACTGCGGGCGATGGCGAACGGATTGGGCGCATCAGCGGTCCGTTGTTCCTCTTCGAGCCAGGCGTAGAATTGAGCCGCCATCCGACCGGATGGAACGGGCGTGGGAAGGCGATCCAACTTCAGAAGGGTCTCCTGCAGTCCCGACCATTCGCGCTGGCAGGTGAGGCAGGATTTCAGGTGGTTCCGGATCTGTGCGGCGTCCGCGGTCGGAAGCGTGCCGCTTTGATAATCGATGAAGCACTCTTGGATACGTTCACAGTTCATGACAAAAGAGCGAAAAGGGTTGGAATAATGTGCGGGGGCCGGGCCGACTAGGCCAGGCGCTCGCGTCGGAGTCGAAAATAGACATCGCGGAGCGTGGCGAGGGCGCGGTGGGCGCGTACCTTGACGGCCCCGACGCTGCAATCGAGCAGACGGGCAATCTCATCGTGCCGCAGATTCTGGAAGCGATGAAGGACCAGCACCTCCCGCTGTTCGTCCGGCAATTGCGACAGCGCGGATTGCATCAACGCGAGATCGTCGTTTCTGGCTGCCTTTTCGTCTGGTTTCGGCGAGTGATCGGGAAGGGCCTCGACAACTTCCGGCTCAACATCCCGGGCAGCCTTGGAGGTGTGTTTACGAAAGTGATCGGCTGCAACCTTGCGCGCGAGGTGGTAGATCCAGGCGGAGAATTTGCCTTCGTCTCGGTAGGTGTGTCGGTATTTTAGAATACGATAGAACACCAACTGAACCAAATCTTCGCTGGCGGTCCGCTGTCCGGTGATCCGCACGAAGAATCCATACAGGGGCTGCTGGTGCCGCTCAAAGAGATCCCCCAGGCGGGCAAGGTCCCCCGCCCGCACTGCCAGCATAAGTTCATGATCGCTGAGTGCTCGCGCGTCCACAGGTTCAGGAGTCGCTCGTAGGGCATCCGTGGCTGCCGGGAAAGAAAGTTCGGTGGAAAGGGTGCTCACTGGAAACGAAGGGCATGAGGCATTCTGGATGTGAGGGGAAACCGGCCCGTGCCGGAAAGGTTACTCGAAATTGTTGCTCTTCGCTGTAAAATATTGGAAATGAGATTGATAAGATCGATCCCGGGTGCGGATTGCGGTGAAGAGTGCCGCCTAAAGTTGTGGCCAGACGCGGTGAACGCACGAAAGCATGCCTGGCGGCGACTCTCCTGCGTCGTTCTTCAGTTCGAAAGCTTGAGGTCCGGATTCCGGCTCGGTTGTTTGGTGGGTTTATGCAGCTCCACATTCCCCCCGGCGATTTTGCCGGTACCATCTTTGATCTGGACGGTACTTTGATTGATTCGATGCCCGTTCACTATCACGCGTGGGATCGAGCCATGCGGGATTTCGGGTTGGGCCATGCGCTGGACGAGGACTATTTTTATTCGCTCGGGGGTGTGCCGACCCGGCAGGTTGCTGAGTTGTTTGCCGTTCGCTACGGTTTGGATCTCGATGCGAGCGAAGTAATGGAGCACAAAGAGAAGCTCTACCTTCAGCTCCTCCCGACGGTGAAAGTGATCGAACCCGTGGTGGAAGCCGCCCGACGCGCGGCGGCACGACATCCTGTCTCGATCGCAACCGGTGGAGCGCCAGAAGTCGCCTATCCCGCGCTGGATGCCACGGGACTTCGTTCACTCTTCTCCATCGTGGTGACGCCTCACGATGTTGCTCCAGGTCGAGGAAAGCCCGCTCCGGACATGTTTCTACTGGCGGCCAAGAAAATGGGCGTGCCCCCGGATCGTTGCCTCGTGTTTGAGGATGCGGAGCCAGGATTGGCGGCGGCGCGCGCCGCTGGTATGGCAACCGTACGTGTCCCTAGCCGGACAAGCCGTTCTGACAGCCGCCCCTGATGGGCGGTGCGGGGGTTATCGCACCGGCGGCTCGAGTGCCTCACGCACTTTTCGAGCCAGGCTGGACCGGGTGAAAGGCTTCTCGAGGAAGCGCGCCCCGGCATCCTGAACCGCCTGGAGGATGGACGGATCGCCCACGTACCCTGACATGAACATCACGCGGATACCCGGGCACAGCCTGCCAATCCGCTCCGCAAGATCTCGTCCGTCCATGTAGGGCATGACAATGTCGGTCAGCAACAGGTCAAACACCGGGGCCGGAGTCGCAGAGCAGTACTCCAGCGCCTCGGCACCACCCGCAACCGCATGGATCTGATAACCCAGGGTCTCCAGGATGGCACTGGTGACGGCGCGGATGGCTTCGTCGTCCTCAACCAACAGGATGCGCTCGGTTCCTTCCCGGACTGTCGTGTCCTCCACCACGGAGGTGTCAAATGACAGGGCCGGAATTTGCGGAAGGAGCACCGAGAACGTAGTGCCTTCGCCAACACGGCTGGTAAAATGGATGGCGCCCTGCGAACTCTTGACAATGACGGCGCAGGTGGCGAGACCCAGCCCGGTTCCTCTCCCCTTGGGTTTGGTGGTGAAGAACGGCTGAAACAAGTGTGACTGGACTTCGGCGGACATTCCGATTCCCGTGTCGGACAGGCTGAGTTCGACGAAATCGCCGGCCGGCAACCCGTGGCGATTGGACTCCGGCAGGGCGCACGAGCTGATCGTGATGGTGATCTCCCCTCCTTGGGGCATCGCATCCCGAGCGTTGATACAAAGATTGATGATGACCTGGTCGATCTGATTGCGATCGGCTTCAAAGTACGCGGGGGCATCACTGGGAAGCACGGTCAGAACCACGTTTTCGCTCAACAATGAACGAAGGAGATCCTTGAGGTCGGTGACCACATTGTTGAGGTCGAGAATCTCCGGCTGAACGATTTGCTTTCGACTGAAGGCGAGGAGCTGGCGGGTCAGCGCGCTGGCGCGCGCGGTGGCCTTGAGGATCTCCCCCGCCTTGGGTTGCAGGTCCGGCGCCGAGACCGCGAGGTCCTC
>JAEUGZ010000607.1 GCA_016794725.1 Opitutaceae bacterium
CGAGACGCTTTTCGCTTAACGGTCACGCATGACAGCATCTCCCAACGCCGCCGCACACGTCCAGAGGCAGCTCAACGACGTCTCGGCCCGACTGGCGCAACTCGCCAAAGAGTCTCCGGACTTCCCGGTGTATTTGAAGGCTCACGCCGAATGCATCCTGCAACTGCTTCGCCCGCAGGGACTTTCCTATGAGATGCTCGCTGGCCGCAGTTTCCAGCGCATGGTCGCCAGTGGCTGGGATTCCCTGGGTTTAAAGGAGGCTCCGGAACTGGCTGAATCGTTCCGCAAGGCCCTTCACCGCGTCGCTGAAACCGGTCACCCGCTCACCCTTCCCCCGAAGCTTCAGCCCGCCGGCAATTTGCCCGGCCTGCAGCCCCAGGACGCACCGGCGCCCGAGGAACTGACGCTGTTTAATTCCACCAATTTCGAGGTCTTCTTTGTCCCGATCCTCAGCGCCAATGTCGTGGTCGGGGTCCTCCATGTGTGGTTTGTCCCGGTCGACGCCCAGGGCAGCCAGCTGCGCGCGGTGCTCCTGCGCCAGATCTGCGGCGAAGTGGAGTTGTACCTCAAGGCGCGCCGCAGCGGCGATCTCGCGGCCGAGGTCACGCGGGTCACCACCTACGCCAAACTGCTCGAGGAGATTTCCGGTGAAACCGACGTCGAATCGGTCGGCTGGAACATCGTCAACTACGCCCGCGAGGCGGTCAATTGCGACCGCGTTTCCCTGCTCGTGGCCAAGGGCCGCGGTGACGAACCGGTCGATGAAAACTGGATCGGCCTGGATCAGGACTACGAACTGGGCGCCTCCAGCGGCCTTCGCCGTCCCCATCCTCGCAGCGAACAGGCCGTCATCCTCAAGCGCCTGGCCGAACGCCTGACGCAGATGTCGCTGGCTAATTCCGCCAAACGCAAAGCCAAGCTCTCTCCGCCCGCGGCAGCCACCCTCCCGGGCAAACCCGCCAACGGCACTCCGGTCAACGGGGTCAATGGCGTCAACGGCTCGCACAAGGAGGCGGAGATTTCCATCACGCCCACCGCTGCGGCCCAGCCAGGCGACCCCAGGCCGCTCGAGGGCAAGGCGGCTGCCGCCGCTTCAGCCGCCGCCTCCTCCTCCGCCCCGGCCACCGTTTCGTCCACCGAGGTCGCCGCCGATGATGCCGAGGAGTCAGAACCCGAGACCAAGCCGGTCAAACCGACCGCCGGCGCCCGGCCCACGATGCAGC
Source organism: Opitutaceae bacterium (assembly GCA_016794725.1). Classification (GTDB taxonomy): domain Bacteria; phylum Verrucomicrobiota; class Verrucomicrobiia; order Opitutales; family Opitutaceae; genus UBA6669. The sequence goes on from JAEUGZ010000607.1 coordinate 1,224, forward strand.
TCACACTCGTCCAGCGCGATCCGGCCAAGGTGGCCACCCGGCCGGCCGAGGTAAACGAGTACTTTGACGCCGTCCCCATGAACTGGGCCACGGTCATGCCGCTGTTCGACCGTCAGGAACGCGTGCGCGGCATCCTCCTGTTTGAGGGCATCAAGAAGCCCGAGAAACTCGACGCCACCATCCTGCAGATGCGCGACCTGGCCATTTCCGCCGGCCGCACCCTCGGCGCCGCCCTGTACTGGCAGCGCCAGCCCGCCGCCCGCCTCGCCCGCCGCTGGATCAACGCTCGTAACAAGGTGGTCAATACACCTCGCCGCGAGAAGTGGGTCCGCTTCGGCGTCCCCGCCCTGGTCCTGCTGCTCTTGCTGGTTTTCCCGATCAGCTTCAACGTCAAGGGCGAGGCCCGCGTCGAGCCCCGCGAGCGCACCTCCCTGGCCGCCTTCGCCGCGACCAAGCTGCTCTCCGTCGAGGTCCGCGAAGGCCAGGCGGTCACCGCCGGCCAGGTCCTCGCCAAGTTTGAAACCCTCGACCTGGAGCTGCAGATCAGTTCGCTGCGCCAGGAATTGGACCGCTCCCTCATCGAGGCCGACTCCGCCATGGCCGCGCGCGACGAGCTGAAGATGCAAAGCGCCCGGCTCGCCGCCAACAAGAACCGGATCGCCCTGGAAAAGTACGAACGCGACCTGGAGCGTCTCACCTTGCGCGCCCCCTTCGACGGCATCGTCCTGGGCGCCGGCAACCTCGCAAACCGCATTGGACAAGTCCCCAAGCCCGGCGAGTCGGTGCTCGAAGTCATCGACCCGCGCAGCTGGAAAGTCCGCATCGACCTGCGTGAACAGGATCTGCGCACCCTCGACTACCGCCTGGCCGACCACAGCCCCATCGCCGGCTCGGTCCGCCTCGCCGCCAACCCCACCCACGCCTACGACCTGGTCCTCGCCCACCGCGATCAGCTCAGCTACGGCCTGGACTCCTCCCGCGGCGAGTACTCCTTCCAGGTCTCCCTCCCCCTCGAAGCCGAGCCCAGCCAGCTCGACGTCCTCAAATCCGGCTTCGCCGGCCGCGCTTCCTTCGATTGCGGCAAACGCCCCATCGCCTACGTCCTCTTCCACGATTTCATCAACTTCCTGCGCCTGCGCTTCACCTAAGGACCCGGGCCACGGCAGGACTTAACCACGGATGGACACGGATGAACGCGGATTCGGACCCCGAAGGTCGGAATCGTTACCACGAATGGACACGAATGGACACGAATTCGGAACCCGGACACTCGAGCCTAGGCAACTGAAATTGCTCCCTGTCCGTGGTTCGCAATTCGTGTAGATTCGTGTCCATTCGTGGTCAAAACTCCGAGTCCGTGATCCGAATCCGCGTCCATCCGCGTCCATCCGTGGCTCCCTCTCTTCCGACCTCCCTTTGATTTTATCCATGTCCCGATTCGTTTTCCTGATCCGTTCCAGTCTGCTGCTGGGTTTGCTTTTCGCCGCGGTTCTTTCAGCCGGGGCGCAGACGGTGCGCTCGTCGGACCCCTTGAACGGGGTCAGTCGAGGATCCCTGCGGTCGATTCTTGCGCCCCGCCAGGATCCCAAGCTCAGCTCCCGTGCCGCCGGCGTGGTGGAAAAACTCCACGTTCCCGAGGGCTCCATGGTGTCCGCTGGCGACCCGCTGATCAGCCTCGATTCCCAGCAGGAAGTCGCCGAAGTCGCCCAGGCTCAGGCCACCCTCCGCGCCATCGAGGCGGAACATGAACGCGCCACCTTGGAGTTGACCCGCGCCGAGGCACTTTTCCGGGACAAGATCCTCGCCGACAAACAATACGAGGAGTACCGGTCCAACGCCGTCGTGGTCAAAAACCGACGCGACCAAGCCAAGGCCGCACTCGACCTGGCCCAGGCCCGCCTCGACAACCGCACGCTGCGCTCCCCGATTGCCGGAATCTACCTGAAGACGAGCAAATCCATCGGTGAGGCCGTCGAACGGTTTGAGACCATTGCCTCGGTGGTGGACGTTTCCGCTCTGTCGCTTGTTGTCTACTGTGACGCCTCCCACCTCGGTCTCTTCACGGCGGGACAGACGGTTTCCGTCCAAGTGTTGGACCTGAACGACCAAAACGTGACCGTGCCGGGTACAGTCCAACACGTCGACCCGGTCATTGATGCAGCCTTTGGCACGTTTCGCGTCGTGGTCGAAGTCAAACCCACCGCCACGGTGGTGGCAGGACTGCCCGGGATCCTGATTGCCCCGAAGCTCGCCCAGGCCGGTGTGCCGTCCGCGGTGGAGCGACGCTGAACGCCGGCGCTTTCGTCCCTGTGAGCTCCCTCGAGAATCCGAAGCTCCACAGTCTGGATTCCGCCGTGGTCCTTCGGACCGACTTGCGTGCATTGGGACAGCGCGTGGTGCTGACCAATGGCGTATTCGATCTGTTGCACACGGGTCACCTCTACTACCTGCAGCAAGCGCGCCGCCTCGGGGATGCTCTCTTTGTCGCCCTCAATGCCGACGCCAGTGTCCGCGCCCTCAAAGGTCCACTCCGTCCCGTGCAATCCGAGCTCGAGCGGGCCTACGCACTGGCGGCGCTGAGCTGCGTGACCGCGGTCGTGATTTTTCGCACGCCGCGACTGACCGCCGAGATTGAGGCCCTGCGCCCCGACGTCTACACCAAGGCGGGCGACTACACCCTGGACAAACTTGACCCAGGTGAACGCGCCGCATTGGAGCGCGTGGGGGCGAGCATCACTTTTCTTCCCTTCCTCCCCGGTTTCAGTACGACCCAATTGATCGCCAAGATCAAAGCGGCCGGCGAACTCTAATCCGATTCATACCAGTCCCCCATGCGTGTGGTGATTCTCGGTTCCGGTCGCGGCTCCAATGCCGAGGCCATCCTCCAGGCGGAAAAAGCCGGGCGCCTCGGACAGGCCCGAGTCGTGGCTCTGTTCTCGGACCGTGCCGATGCCGGCATGCTCGCCTTGGGACCACGCTTCGGCGTTCCGGCGCATTTCATCGATCCGGCACCTTTCAAGACCAAGCTCGACGGAGAAGGTGAAGCCCGGGCGATCGCCGCCATTTCGGCCGTTCACCCCGACCTCATTGTGCTCGCGGGGTTCATGCGGGTCCTCAAGCCGGGGTTTCTCAACGCGTTTGCAGGAAAAGTCATCAACCTACATCCCAGCCTGCTGCCGAGCTTTCCCGGACTCGATGGCATCGGCCAGGCCTTTCGTCGTGGCGTCAAAATCACCGGCTGCACCGTCCACTTCGTCACCCCTGAAGTCGATGGCGGCCCCATCCTGGATCAGGCGGCCGTGCGCATCGAGCCCCACGATACCCTGGAATCCCTCGCGACCAAGATCCACGCGGCAGAACACGAACTCCTGCCCGCCACCGTCGCGCGGCTCAGTGGTGGTCGGAATCCCGGTGCTTGACGCACGGGCTGCACATGCAGACCAGCGCCACGAGCACGAGTGGCGCCACACCAATCAGCAAGGCCACCTGGGAATCGCCTTCCATCGAGGCCACGCCTCCGGAAATCACTGCCAAAATCACCGTCAGGGCCAATACAAGACGCCAACGAGCTGATTTGCGACAGGGTGCAGCGGAAGGGGTAACTGCTGGATTTGCCACGCAGGGTCCACCGTGAAAAGGGATGCGGTGGAGCTCAAGCCCGAAGTGCGATCATTTGGGATACAAATTTTTGAACGAAATTCCGGACGCGAAAAACGCGCTCCACGTCGCCGCATTCAGATGAAACAGACCCAATTTAAGTAATTTACAAATAGGTACTTAAATTGTTTTTTACCAAGTAAAGTTGTGAATTTTTCACGTATCCATGAAACCAGTCACCCCCGGTGCCCGCGGGGTCGGAGGACGCGGAGTAGAATTGCGTAGGATCCGCTCATGAATGCGGGTTTTACCGTAGGGTACGGGGCGCGGCAGGGATCGCAACCTGCGGAGTTTGCCGTTGTTTTCAACGACGTGACGGGGCAGCGTTGCCCGCTAAATGAGTGCGGCTTTCACCCCGGCATTTCGCCGATTTTTGGACGACCTGGGCCCGGTTGATGCCGTAGGCATCGAGGAGCGCGTGGCCAAGTATGGCACCCGCTCGATCAAGAAAGCTTCCAAGGTCTTCGGTTTGAAACTGGCCGTCTCGATGGTCGACCTCACCACCCTCGAGGGCAAGGACACCCCGGGGAAGGTTGCTTCGCTGTGCGTCAAGGCCCAACATCCTCACCTGGTGGAGGGTGTGGATCCGGGTTCCATCCCGGCGGTCGCCGCCGTGTGTGTTTATCCCTCGATGGTTCGCCACGCCCGCCGGGCGCTGGGCCCGACCTCGACGGTCAAGATCGCCTCTGTTGCCACCGCCTTTCCCAGCGGTCAGGCTCCGTTGTCGACCCGGCTCGCCGAAGTGCGGGCGGCTGTGGCGGATGGCGCGGACGAAGTGGACATGGTCATCAATCGCGGCGCCTTCCTCGCGGGCGAGTACAACCGGGTGCAGGACGAAATTTCCGCGGTGGTGGAAGCCTGTGGAGCGTCGGCCCTGAAGGTGATTTTCGAAACGAGCGAACTTGAGACCTACGACAACATCCGCATCGCCTCCTTCCTGGCCATGCGGGTGATCCGCCCCGGGGACTTCATCAAGACCAGCACCGGCAAGACCTCATCGAATGCCACCCTCGGCAACAACCAGGTGATGATTGACGCCATTCGAGATCATTACCTGGCAACGGGCGTGGCCATCGGCATGAAGCCGGCCGGCGGCATCCGCACGGCCAAGCAGGCCCTGACATTTCTCATCGCCGTCAAGGAAACGCTGGGAGACGACTGGCTGACGAACCGTCGCTATCGTTTCGGCGCCTCGTCCCTGCTCAACGATTTGTTGCGTCAGCTGGAAAAGGAGCGCACCGGCGCCTACCAAGCTCCCTACGCCTTCAGCGAGGCCACGGAAAGCTACTGAGTCCTCCCCGACCTGATCCGTCCAAGCCCGGTCACGCCCCCTTCCCTTTCTCCTTATGCCCGCCGCACCCGCCGCGAAGTCGTCCCGCCGTCCCTCGCGCCCCGCTCCCGAACTCATCTTCGGCGACCTTTGGGAATTCGATCCCTCGCCCGAAACCGCCGACCCGAAGCTGAAGCCGCGCTACGACCTCTTCATCAACGGAGCCTTCGTGCCACCGGCGGCCGGACGGTACTTCGACTCCATCAACCCCGCGAACGAACA
>JAEUGZ010000617.1 GCA_016794725.1 Opitutaceae bacterium
AGCACACCCTCCACCATCGCCCGCTCGGCCTTGTGAAATACCCCGGCGTGGGTGCCCTGCTCCACCATGGCGGTCACTTCCTCCTCCGACGGCGGCGCCTCGGGTTCCTTGCTCTGGCCGAGCAGCCGGAGCACGCCGTTGGTCGAGGTGGTCAGCAGCAGCACAAACGGCGATGCCAGCTTGGAGAGGGTGAGCATCGGACCGGCGAGGATCATGGCCTTGCGCTCCGGGTTGTTGAGCGCGATGCGCTTCGGCACCAGTTCGCCGATGATCAGCGAGAAGTAGGTGAGGGTGCCGACCACGGCGGCGATGGCGAGAGCACGACTGTAGGGAGCCAGCCAGGACACTTCGGCGATCTTGGCCGCGAGGGCCTCCGACAAGGTGGCGCCGCCGAAGGCGCCCGCGAGGATGCCGACCAGCGTGATCCCGATCTGCACGGTGGAGAGGAAGCGGGTGGGCTCTTCGGCGAGGGAGAAGGCGATGCGGGCCTGCAACGAACCGTCGTCAGCCAGTTTTTTCAGCCGCGCCCGACGGGAGGAGACCACCGAAATCTCGGCCATGGCAAAGAGGCCGTTGGCGAGCAGGAGCAGAAAGATGATGAGGATTTCGACGAGCAGGGAATTCATGAGACCGGAAAGGGAGAAAGGAATGTGACGACCCGAGCCGGGGTGGGAGCGCGCCCGCTGCCGGCCCGCCCGGAACGCCGTCCCGCCGCACTCGACGCCGGAAAGGCCGTGCGGTGACGGACGCCAGGACGATTCGTCAGAGCGGAAAGTCGGTCATACCCCGACTGAAGCGTGAACCGTGCCCTTCGGGAGTCAATCGAAGGGCTTAGACCCGCCAATCGCGCGCATAAGCTCCGGTGCGATCCAAGGGAGCGTCCGTTGGAGGTGGGGTCGCCGACCCATAGGGGCTAACTTTGGGGAATGACGAGGTGGAGACCCCCTCGGTGTGCGTTGGATCGATGGAGGGCGCCGCTCCGTCGACTCCGGTTGCGCGTTGCGTTCACCCAATACGTACCGACGTAGAGGTGCAGGGTTCGTCCCCCGGTGCCGACGGAGCGTCGCCCTCCACCGGAAAGAACCGTGTTTTCCACAGATGGGCCCGCACCTTCTACGGCTGATCCCCAATTTGACGCGCGTGCGCGACCGGAGCTGCAAGGGTCAGAACGGCTCCAAAAGGGAAGGTGGGCCGGGTGTTCGCAGTTTCCGTCGAAACCGCCGAGGGTTATTGCAAGTGATTGCGGGTTGGCGCGGGGCGAAAAGGCTGCTACTCGATGCTCATGGCTTCGCCTTCAACTGCTTCGACCTCGGTGCCGACTCCGCCTCCCGCGGGAAGCCGGTTCACGTTCATGACTCTGGTCATGGCGATCGCACTGCTCACGGCACCGGTGGTCGCGCTGTCCAGGGCCACGGTCTGGGTTGACGGGCGGGTCCTGGCCGGGGTGGCGACTGCGCTCAATCTCGGCGTTTTCATCCTTTACGCGGTCGACAAACGCCGGGCTGCGCGCGGCGCATTCCGGATTCCGGAATGGGTGCTGCACCTCGGTGAGCTGCTGGGTGGATGGCCGGCGGCGTACCTGGCCCAGCGCCTCCTGCGGCACAAGTCGTCGAAATTCACTTACCTTCTGGTGTTTTGGCTCATTGTGTTGCTCCACCAACTCGTCGCGGTGGATGTGATCCTCGGCGGTCAGATCTCCGGCGATGCCTGGCTGGTGGTCCGCCACTGGTTTTCACGGTAGCCCGCGCTGTTTCCGATGTCGTCCAAGAACGTGATCCCCGACCGCATCGCGGAAGCGATGCGGCGCTTTCCGCCATTTTCCATGCTGCCCTTCGAGGGCGTGCGACGTCTCGCGGCCCAGGCCACGGTGCGTGTGCTGCCGGCCGGAGGCAAAGTGTGGTCACAAGGGGACAGTCCGGGAGCCGAGATTTACTTCCTCGCCCGCGGCCGCGTGGAGTACCTCTGGACTGTCGACGGACGGAGCGAGCGGGTGGATGTGCGCGATGTCGGCGATGTGCTGGGCTTGACTGCGGTCATGCGGAACGAGGCGTTCCGCGTCACCGCCCAGGCGGCCGAGGACAGCCTGCTCTACACCCTGGCCTGGCCGCCCCTGCGTGAGTTGCTGGAGACGAATGACGAAGCACGACACTATGTCCGGCGGCACCAGTTCTGGATTTCCCGCACCGGCATGCCCATGCCTGCCAGCGAGCCGGTGGCCGCCAGTGTGACGGGCCGCACCAAGAACATCCTCCAGGCCCACCTCGACGGCGCCCAGCGGGTCGAACCTCGGCCGATCGAGCGTCTCCTGACCTGTGGTCCGGACTCCAGCCTCCTGGAGGCCGCCGACCTGATGTCGTCGAAACGCGTGCCGTCGATTCTTGTGGTGGATGACCAGCGACGCCCGCTCGGGATCGTCACCGCCAGCGGTTTGGTCAAGGAAGTCATCGTTTCCGGCCGGGACAAACTCGAGCCCGTATCGCGGGTGATGGCCAAACCCGTGGTGACGATCTCGCCCGGCTCCAGCGCCACCGCCGCCATCCTGCTCATGCTGCGCGAGCGCATTGGCCAGGTGTGCGTGACCGAGGACGGCACGCCGCAGGGCCGGGCCCTCGATGTCTGCACCCACAAGGACCTCCTGGCCCAGAGTGGCCATCATCCCGCCGGTCTGCTGCGCGAACTCCGGCTTGCCCGGACCAATGCGCGCTTCCGCGAGCTCTGCGACGAAATCGAGGCCATCGCGCGCAGTTACCTCGAGGCCGGGATCTCCGCCATCTACCTCGGCCAGATCTGCGCCGAACTCTACGACGAACTCGTGCAGCGTCTCCTCGTGCTGGCCATCGACGAGGTGAAGGAGTCGGGCACTCCGCTGCCCCGCACCGCCTGGGCGTGGCTGTCGGTCGGCAGTGACGGACGCCGGGAGCAGATCCTGCGGACCGACATGGACAATGCGATCGTCTTTGCCTCGCTCGGTTCGGCCGAGGCGGATGAACAGGCGCGCGCGGTGTTTGTCAAACTGGCCACGGCGGTGATCGACCGCATGGCGGCCGCCGGCTTTTCACGCTGCCAGGGCGGCGTGATGGCCCAGAATCCCCGCTGGTGTCGCACCCGCGACGAGTGGCTTGCGGAGATGCAGTCCCCCGACCTCGTGGATTCGGCCGACGGCCTGCTGCGGGCCACCGTGCTCTATGACCTTCGTTATGTCGCGGGGGACAAGTCCTTGAGCGACAGCCTGCGCGAGGGTATCCTCAAGTCCACCACGGGACTCTCGGCGCTGCAGCAGCGTCTGGCCGAGCAGGTGATCGATGCCGTGCCCCCGCTCAACCTCATCGGCCGGTTTGTGGTGGAGACCCTGGGCGTGGGCAGCACCGATTTTGACCTGAAATCCCGAGGACTGGCCCCGTTGAGGGATGCGGCCCGCGTGCTTTCGATGAAGTACCAGCTGAACCGACGCTATTCCACCGGCGGACGCTGGGAGGAGATCCGCCGCAGTCTGCCCCGGCTGGAGGAGATGGCCGGGCTGGCGATCGAGGCCTACGACTTTCTCCTGCGCATCCGCACCCTCAATGGCCTGCGCCGGGGTGACTCCGGACGTCATCTCGATCCACAGACGTTGACCAAGGTCGAGCGGGCCCAGCTCGCCAATGCCTTCGATGTCGTGCGCATGGTGCAGTCCTCGCTGCGCATCGAATTCCAGATCGAGAGCCGCCGGCTATGAACCTATCTTCCACAGTTGACGCGAATCGATCCGTTTATGAACCACGGATGGACACAGATGAACACGGATACAGACGGTTTGCGCCCATGCGGGCAGCCGCGCTACAATTGAATGGTCGTAAAGATCCTGAATCCGTGTTCATCCGTGTCCATCCGTGGTTCAATCGCGGTCTTCTATGATGAGCTTTCCCTGGCGAGCGTGGCTTGGATTGCCGCAGGTAACGGAGGCCGGGCAGGCCTATCGGGACGGAACGCCCCGGCGCTACCCGGGGAAGACGTCCCTTGAGCGGCTGACTTTTGTGGCGCTGGATGCGGAGACCACCGGTTTCGACACCGGCCGCGACCGGGTGCTCTCGCTCGCGGTCGCGCCGATTCGAGCGCTCCGCCTGGAACTGGCCGGCATGGAAAACTGGCTGGTCTATCAGCCGACCGCACCGCTCAACGCCGCCGTCACGGTCCATGGCATCCTTCCCTCCGAAACCGCGGCGGGGGAACCCGAGGAGCAGGTGCTGGCGGGATTGCTCGTTGCCTTGCGGGGCGCCGTGCTCGTGGGGCATCATATTGCGTTTGACGTCGCCATGCTGAATGCCGCGCTGGAGCGGCATCACCGGGTGCGACTGCGAAACCCGATTTTGGATACGGCGGTCATGGCTCAGCGGACCGTCGAGGCGTTCGGGGTCACGGCCTATCCGGGACAGCGACCGCCGTCGTTGGACGAAGTCTGCGAGCACCTCGGCCTTCCCGCGGTGGAGCGCCACACGGCGGCGGGCGACGCGTTCACCACGGCGGAGCTGTTTCTCGTCTTGTGCGCGCGGATGCAGCGCCTCCGCGGGCGGCCCCTGGTGGTCGAGGACCTGCCGCTGGAGCGGGCGTGAAATCCGACCGATCTGTCGTATCCGACCGATCCGTCGGAGGAGGAGCCCCCCCGCCCGCCTTCAGGCTGATCCCAGCCGGAGCGTTTCCCCGAGCCCGCGGTAACGCTCGGCATGACACGTCAGCAGCACGATCTGCAGGTGCGCGGCCTGGTCGGCGAGCACGTCGAGCACGCGTCGTTGACGGCCGGCGTCGGTATTCACAAGCACGTCGTCGAGGATCAGCACCTGGGGCTCGCTGGCGGCCAGTTCGCGCGCCACGGCGAGCCGGAGGCAGAGGAGCAACTGTTCCTTGGCGCCCTGGGAGAGCACGTCAAATCCGTGGGTGGTGTCACGCGTCCCGCCAATGCCCTGGATCTGAAGATCGTCCCGCAGAAACACCCGGCGCGAGCGCACGCCGGTGAGATCGGCGAAGGCCTCGGTCAGGCGTTCTTCCAAGGGAGCGAGCACCGACCGGGTGGCGGCCTGCTTGCGGTGTTCGATCAGGTCATGGGCGAGGCGGGCGGTCCAGGCCTGGCCCCGGAGTGCATCGCGCCGCATGACTGCCTCGGCGCGACGCTCCTCAAGCAGCGATTCCTGGGAATACAGGCCGAGTCCGCCGAGCGACTCCAGTTTTCCGGACGCGCTGTCGCGCTCGGTGCGGCTGGCCTGGAGCGCGTTTTGCACCTGCTGGAGCGCTGCGGTGGCGCGGCGGTTGCGTTCGGGCAGGCGCTCGTGGTCCGGAGGAAGCTTGGCGGTGGCGGCGAGCTGGCGGGCCTCGGCTTCGGCGAACCGTTGTTGTTCGCGGGCCTTGGCCGCGGCCAGTCCCTCGGGAAAGCGCGCGTGGAGATCGGCCACCTGCGACTCAAGGGTGCGGAGCCGGGTGGAAAGGTCTGCCGCCGTTCGGGTCGCCTGCTGCACCGCATCGCTCTGCCCGCGTTCCGCCTGGCGCAACTGCTGCAGGGCGGCGTCTGTCACCTGCAGGGTCCGCTCGGCCGCGGGCAGGGCCTCGGCCGCCTGGGCTTCCGCCGATTCGAGCTCAGTGCGACCCCGGGCGGTTTCCTCGGGGGTGGGCTGGAGCTGCGAGGCCAGTGACTCGGCCCGACGATGGGAACGGGCGATGGCATCCAGCAGCGCGGCGGCGGAGGTATGGCTGCCCAGGTCCTTGGTCAGGGCGGTGCGCACCGCGCGCACCTGGAGATCGAGTTCCTTGCGCTGGGCGACGGCCGCGCGGGCATCCTCCAAGGAGGCGACCTCGGCTTCGCGCAGCGCCTGCTGAAATCGTGCGCGGGTCGCGGCCAGATCCGCACTCACGGTTTGCGCCTCCCGGGCCCCGGAGCGCACCACGATCCGACCCCAGCCTTCCAGCTGCAGATCGAGCACCTGCGGGCGCTGGATACGCGTCGCCTTCCCTTCCGGCAGGGGATTAGCGAGGGGCTCGCCGGCGTCGTTGACCGTCACCCGGCGAGGCGAGTCGGGAAAGAGGTCGGCGGTCAGACCGAGTGCGAGAGTCTGGGCCTCCAGAGTGCGCAGGGCTTCGGCCAGCTCTTCCAACGCACGCAGACGCGCGGGCGTGAGGGTCGGGAGCCTCGCCAGGGCCGCCTCCATGCGGGTGACCTCCTCCGCCGTCTTTTCGACGGTGGCATGCTGGCGCTGCAGATCGATCGTCTGCTGGTGCAGCTCGCGCAGCTTGAGCAGGTCCTGGAGACGCTGGCGGTGGGCGCGCAGGTTGGTGACGCGCCCTTCCTGCGCAGGCCTCGCCAGCAACTGCGCGTCGATCTCCCCCCGCACCCGGACCAGCTGCGCCTCCTGCGTTTGCATCGTGCCGGCGGCCTCGCCATGGGCCAGCCGGGCGGCAGCCAGCTCCCGGGTGCGTGACTCCACCGTCTCCAGGGCGTTGACCACGGCCGAGAGCGCCTCGCGGGCGGCCGCGAACTCCAGCCGACGCGTATCCAGCTCTCCCCTCAGGCGCTCGACCGCCAGCGCCTGCTCGCCCAGGGCCCGGGCGGTTTTTTCGTGGTCGGCGGCTTCTCGCTCAAGGGTTTGCACCGCGTCCTGGCCGCGGGTGAAACGCTGGTGGGCCAGGTCGAGTTCGGCGCGGCTCTGGCGCAGCGTCGCAAGTTCACGATCAATGGATACGAGATCGTCTTCCGCCTGACGCAGCGCGCCGCCGGTTTTGGCCTGACCGGTGGAGGTGAGAAGGCCGTCAGCCTGCGCGGCGAGCTTCTGGCGCAGCGCCTCGATCACCGGGTCGATCTCCACCTTGGCGAGACGCGCCCGGATCCGCTGACCGACCGTCGGGTCGTCGAGCGAGGGCCAGTCCGTGGGTTCGCCCTGCCGCGCCCAGAGAAAGCCGAGAAAGCCCCAATGCTCCGGCTGGGTCGCGCCGCGTCCGGGCAGGGTCGACTCCAGCAACTCCTGCGTCCGTCGATCGGCGGCGTCGGCTTCAGCCACCGCCTGCCAACGACCCTCCTGCCATCGCTGCAGCAGGCTCCGAGGTGAAAGCAGGAAGGTCTTCTCGATGCGGAAGCGTCCCTCGCGGGTTTCGAATTCGACCGCCACGCGTGGCGCCAGGTCGGTGCCGGCGGGCTGCAGGGATTTGATTTCCTCGCTCTTGGTGGTGTGACGGTCAAAGAGCGCGCGTGCGGCCGCCCGCATCGCGGTGGACTTGCCGCTTTCGTTGGGCGCCTCCAACAAGGTGAAACCCCGGGCGAAGGGCCCCACGCGCACGGTGTCGCGAAAGGGTCCGACGTGGGTGAGTTCGATCGCGTGGAGAATCACGGCGCCACCTCTTGCAGGGTTTGCAGCAGCACCTGGCGCAAGAGGACGAAGTCCTCGGTTTTCAGGCTCGCGAGATCGGTGCGCGAGTGGTCGAGCAGTCGCTGGGCCTCGGCGAGGGACAACGGGGCCGTGGGTGGAGCCACGGCGGCCACACCGGTGCCTTCGCCGAGGGGCGGGAGGGAAACGGATCCGGAGCCGGTCGCGAGCACCTCCATCCGGTCGATGTCGTTCAACACCTGGGCGAGCAGCGGGTGCCGATGCTGGAGGTCGGCCAGTTCGGGAGCCGAAAGCGCCAGCGCGGTGCGGTCGATGCGTTGTGAAACAAAGAAGGGCGCCAGCGCTCCCTCAAGCCAGGCCAGCGTCTCGCGCCGGCCTTGGGGCGTGGCATTGCCCTTCAAGGTGACCCGCACGACGCAGGTGGCGGCGCGCTCGCGCAGGGCGTTGAAGGCGTGTTCCAGGGATGAACGAGACGCGTCCGCGGAGAGAAAGTCGAAGGACAGCGACTCCCAGGTGAGCGTGGCGACCGGCAGGGCTACGACCTTCGCAGGGACCCCGGGGCCTGCGAGTTCGACCAGGGCGACCTGGCCGCACCGCTCGTGATCGAAGCGATCCGGTTCCGGTGTGCCGGGCATGACGATACGACCGCCGTCGGTTTCGGAGATCCAGCTGTGCCAGTGTCCGATCGCGAGGTAGTCGAGCCCCGCGCGCGAGGCCGCATCCAGGGCGATCGGAAAGTCGTTGGGCTGGTGTTTGCCTTCGATGGCCAGGGCGCCATGCGTCAGGCCGATCTTGAGCGTACCGGATGGCAGTGAAGCCGCCAGATCGCGCAGCTTGAGGCTGGGATCGAGCGTGGAGAGTTTCTGGTGCAGCGGAGCGGCCAGGAGGTGAACCCCGCCGCCGAGATCGAGGGCCTGGGCGGTGGTCAACACCCTGACGTGCGACGGTGCATTTCGGAAGGCGGGTCGCTCCCAGATCGAGTCGGGGCCGCTGGCGGGGTCGTGATTGCCTGGAAGCAGATAGACCGGCACGTCCGGGCGCTCCCGGAACAGGTCGATCACCGCGGTGACCAGAGCGTTGTCGACCTGATTGTCCTCAAAGAGATCACCCGCGATGAGAAACGCGTCCACTGCCTGCTGCCGCGCCAGGTCGAGGGCGCGCCGCAAGGTGGTCAGCCGTGCCTCGCGCAACTGCGAAGCGCGGGCGCCGAATTGGGAGAATCGGGCCCCGAGCTGCCAGTCGGCGGAGTGGATGAACCGGAACATGGGAACCTGGACATCGTGCGGCCCAATCCGCCGGCGGCGAGTCCGGAAATGCCCCTCCTGGAACCTTCGCCGACCAACGATCCCGCAGGTCGAATGGCTGCCCAATTGACGCGGGCCCCGGAAACGCGTAGCGCCTTGTCATGACGCGACCCCACGCCTTGCTAGCGCTGCTGACCGCCCTGATGTTCTCCCCCCTGTTCGCCAGCCCCTCCATCACCTATCCCGCCGGAAAAGGCCCCGGTGCGGGGCGTCACCTGGTGTTTCTGACCGGTGACGAAGAGTACCGCGGCGAGGAGGGACTGCCGATGCTCGCCAAGCTGCTCAGCCAGCGTCACGGCTTTCGCTGCACCGTTCTCTTTCCGCTCGATCCGGATGGCACGATCAATCCGGACAACAACGCCAGCCTGGGTGACAGCGAGCAACTCGCGACCGCGGACGGCATTGTCATGATGCTTCGGTTCCGCCAGTGGCCCGACTCCGTGATGCGGCTGTTCGCCGCCGCCGTTGCGCGCGGGGTGCCGATCGTCGCGTTGCGCACCAGCACCCACGCGTTCCGTTTCCCCGACGGGCATCCAACTGCGTTTCGCTCGTTCAATGTGTTCGGCCGGGAGGTGCTCGGGGAGGGCTGGGTCAGTCACTGGGGCCCCAATCGAAAGGGCGCGACCCTGACGACCGTCGAGCCCGGAGCGGAGAATGAGGAGGTGCTGCGGGGTGTCGGTCCGATCTTCGGTGATTCCGGCGTTTACGAGGTCCACCCTGTCACCGATGCTCGGATACTGCTGCGGGGCCAGGTGCTGACGGGCATGAACCCGTCCGATCCGCCCGACACCTATCGCAAGAAGCGCAAGGCCGACGGTATCGAGCAAGGGATCAATGATCCGGCGATGCCCGTCGCCTGGACGCGGGTCCATGTTCCCCCGGCCGGGGCGGGCAACCGCGTCTTCTGCACCACGCTCGGGGCCGCCACCGATCTCGTCGACGAGGACCTGCGCCGGCTGGTGGTCAATGCCATTTATTGGGGATTCCGTCTGGAGGTTCCGGCCCGGGCGGACGTGCGTGTCGTCGACGCCTTTTCTCCCACCGACTACAGTTTCAAGGGTTACCGTCGCGGTTTGCGTCCCGAAGACCATGCGCTCGGCCAGCCGCTCCCAGCCAGCCGGGCGGCTTCCCCGTAGGTGAAAAGGTTTGGAAGGTGACGTACGGAAGGCCCCGTTGGAGCTGGCCTCGCCGAGGCCGGGGGACTCCCCCTCCGCGCCTCCCATTCCCGCCGCGCCCACCCCGCGCGGGACCCTCCACTCCAGTCACTTCTGACTGGCTGGGAGAACCGGAAGCGACGGCACCGTTTGTCTTTCATGTCAACGACCATGGGCGTCTCCCCCGGCCGCGGCCGCGACGGCAAACGGTGAAATTTCAGCCAACGTATCCGATTCAGTCGACGGGCCAAGGTTCGGTGGTGTCGGCAACCGTGGGTTGTCGCCGCCCGGGGATTGACGGCTTGGGGGCGCCTCCTACGGTGGCCCCCGCATGTTGCTCCGCCTCGGCTTTGCACTCTCCTGCGTCGTCCTATCGCGCGCCGCCCTCGACGCGGCCGAGTCGTCGTTCGATCGCGGCCGCGCCCTGTATGGTGTCACCTGCGCCACCTGTCACCAGCCGCAAGGGGAAGGGCTGAAGGGAGTCATTCCCCCGCTGGCGGCATCGGACTACCTGGTGGCGGACGAGCGGCGCAGCGTCCGCATCGTGCTTCAGGGATTGAGCGGGCCGGTGGTGGTGAACGGGGTGGAGTACAATGGCGTCATGCCACCGCCCGTCGGTTTGGACGACGCCAAGGTGGCGGACATCCTCACGTTCGTGCGTGCGAGTTGGGGAAACCAGGGCGGACCGGT
The DNA here is from genome assembly GCA_016794725.1 of Opitutaceae bacterium. GTDB lineage: Bacteria > Verrucomicrobiota > Verrucomicrobiia > Opitutales > Opitutaceae > UBA6669. The sequence continues at coordinate 10,492 of JAEUGZ010000617.1, forward strand.
GCTGCCCTCGACGGTGGCGGCCGTGCGGGCCGAGCTGGCCTCGCCGGATCGTCCGGACCGCGATCCCTTCGAGCCCTTGCCGCCTCCCCCGGCCGGCTTTCGCATCCGCGAGGTGGTGAAGCTGCCTCAACATGGAGTGCGTCTCGCCACGATGCCGGGAGTGGACTGGATTTATGTCCTGAACAACGGGGGTGACCTCTTTCGCCTTGAGCCCGCCACGGGCAATCTGGCGCGCGTCCTCGCGACCAAAGACTATGCGGATCCGACGCGAGGGCCTCTCGATGTCATTGGCATGACAATTGACTCACAACGCCGGCTGCTGCTTGTCGCCAATCAGCGCGGGTCCACGCGTCCCCGGCACACGGCGGAGATGTCCATCCTGCGCTCGGAGCCTTTGGAGGCGGACGGAGTGCCGAAGGGAGTGAAGCCGTGGTTCCGGGTCGACTACCCGTGGGGCGTGCGGCCGGGGAATCATGGAGTGAGCCACATTGCCGAGGGGCCGGACGGTTACATCTATGTCAGCAGTGGATCGCGCACCGACGGCGGAGAGGCGGGCAACGATCCGGTGCTGTGGAAGGGCGGAGAACATGCCTTGACGGCGGCCATCTGGCGGATCGATCCACGAGCCGAGGGCGGGCCCAGGCTTGAGACCTTTGCCTCGGGAGTGCGCAATGCCTGGAGTTTTGCCTGGAACGACCGCGGGGAGCTCTTTTCCGTCAGCAACGGGCCGGATGAGGATGAGCCCGAGGAACTCGACCTGATTGAGCGGGGCAAGCACTATGGCTTCCCCTGGGAGTACGGTGTCGGGGTCAAGTCGAAGTACCCCAAGATCGGCACACCGCCGGCCGGCGTGAAACTGGAGCCGGCCATCCGCAACCTGGGCCCGGCCGGGGGAGGGTCCGCGTCGGCCCCGATCGCCACCTTTGACGCCCACTCCTCCCCGGCCGGCATGGTCTTCTGCGGTCCGGAGTGGCCTGTCGGATACCAAGGGAGGTTCATCGTCGGCCGCTTCGGCAACTTCATCGGCCGGTATCATGTCGGCTTCGATCTGCTGTCCGTCGAACTGCGGCGCAATGCGGCCGGCGTCTACGAGGCGCGGACTGAGACCTTCCTCGCCCCGGTGGCGCGACCGCTCGATCTCCTGCAGGTCGGGCGCCGCCTCTACATTCTCGAATACACGCGTCCCGTTCGTGCCCAGGCCGGACGTCCCCTCAACCCCGGCCGGGTGCTGGAGTTGAGCTGGTGAGGCGCATCACTCTCCCTCTCCGCCCTTCACGCCCGCGGCGGCCAGACGGTCGGGGTGGAGCGCGCGGGAGGGAAGGGCGAGGGAAATGCCGGCGGTGACGGCGGTGAAGCCGAAGGCGCCCCAGAGGCATCCGGACAGGCCGGCGGTCTGGAAGAGCAGACCGGAGAGCAGGCATCCGATAAGGCGGCCCCCGGCGTTGGCCATGTAGTAGAAGCCGACATTGAGCGCCACCTTGTCACCATCGGTGTAGTCGAGAATCAGGTACGAGTGGACGGCGGAATTGAGTGCAAAGACCGCGCCAAAGAGCGCGAGGCCGCCGATCAACACGGGTGCCTCCGGGAGGCCGAAGGCGAGACCGATGGGCACGGCGGCGGTGACCGCGGCCAGCGTCGCGGCGGCCGCAGTTGCTGTGCGTCCTCCGGGGGCGCGACCGCGCAGCAGGGCGGGCGACGCCGATTGGATCACCCCGTAACCGATGACCCATAGCGCCATGAAGCTGCCCACTTCGGTGAAGCTCCAGCCGAGTCCGGCCCTGAGGAAGACCGGTACGCCGACGACGAACCAGATGTCGCGGGCTCCGAACAGAAAGAGTCGCGCGGCGGAGAGTATATTGATTTGCCGGGTTTTGGAGAATAGCTGCTTGAAGCCCACCTTGTTCTTGGCGCGACCGAGGTCCGCTGGCAGGAGCGACCACGCGCCAGCCCAAACGACGACGAGTGCGCCCGCCATGAGACCGAGCGATCCGGCGAACCCGGCGAGGTGGAGAAGAAAGCCTCCGAGGAAGAAGCCGACGCCCTTGAGCGCGTTTTTCGATCCGGTTAGGAGGGCGACCCAGCGAAAGAGCGCGCCGTTCGCTCCCGCCGGGACGAGGACCTTGATCGCACTCTTCGAACTCATCTTGGTCAGGTCCTTGGCGATGCCGGACAGCGCCTGCGTCGCCATGACGAAAGAAACGGATACCACTTCCGACCACGCCGGGTTCAGCAGGGCAAGCGATCCCAGCGACAACGCCTGAAGGAGGAGCCCTCCCAGCAGGGTGATCCTCAGTCCCATCCGGCTCGCGAGCCAGCCACCGAACAGGTTGGTGACGATGCCGCATGCCTCGTAGAGCAGAAAGAGGAACGCGAGCCGGACCGGCGAGTAGCCGAGGTGGTAGAAATGCAGCAGCACCAGCATGCGCAGGGCTCCATCCGTGAGCGTAAACGCCCAGTACGCGGCCGTGACGATGCTGTAGTGGCGGACGTTCACAGCGCCGCTGCGACCTTGCGCGCCAGCTCTACCATGCGATTGGCGTAGCCCCATTCATTGTCGTACCAGGCGTAGAGTTTCACGAGCGTTCCATCGGTCACCATCGTTGAGGGAGCGTCGATGATGGAGGAGCGCGGGTCGCCCCGGTAGTCGATCGAGACCAGGGGACGCTCTTCATACCCGAGGATGCCGGCGAGCGGTCCGGACCGGGAGGCGTCACGGAGCAGCTGATTGACCTCCTCGCGGGTGGTTGGACGTTTGACTTGAAAGACGCAGTCGGTGAGGGAGGCGTTGAGCAGCGGGACGCGGACGGCGTGACCATTGAGTTTGCCCAGAAGTTCGGGGTAGATCAGGCCGATGGCAGTGGCGGATCCCGTCGTGGTGGGAATGAGCGAGAGCCCTGCGGCGCGGGCGCGACGCAGGTCCTTGTCGGGCTTGTCCACGATGCACTGCGTATTGGTGGCGTCGTGGATCGTGGTGATCATGCCGCGCTCGATCCCGATGCCTTCATGGATGACCTTGACCACCGGGGCGAGGCAGTGGGTCGTGCAGGAGGCGTTGGTCAACAGGTGGTGCCGGGCGGGATCGTAGCGGTGATCGTTGACGCCCATGACCAGATTGAGCGCATCTCCCTTCACGGGCGCGGCCACGATCACCTTCTTTACGCCCCGATCAAAGTAAACCTGGAGTTCCTCGGGAGTGCGGAACTTGCCGCTGCACTCGAGCACGATATCCACGTCATGGTTTGCCCACGGGGCATCACCCGGACGGGAGGCTTCGCTGAAGGCGATGCGCTGCTCGCCGATCGCGAGATCTCCATCGACCACCCGGGCCTCCTGCGCCCAGCGACCCTGGGTTGAATCGAACGTAAGCAGGTGTGCCGCGCAGGCCGCTCCCCCTTTGGGTTCGTTCACCAGCACCCAATTGAATTCGGGCCAGTTCCAGGCGGCGCGAAAGCAGAGGCGTCCGATGCGGCCAAAACCGTTGATGGCGATTCGGGTGGAGGTCATGGAGTGGGAAGAGTACGGGCGGGGGACGGACAGCACGTGCCGGTGCGCCCGTCGGCGTTCGCCTTCAGTGCCTTCAGGGCCTTGAGGTCGCGGCGAAAGATGTCGTCGTCCTGCGCGCAATCCTGCAGGCAGGCGAGATTGGCCTTGAGTGCCCGGGTGGGACGTTCGACGAGGTGATAGATGCGCCAGTTCGCCTCGCGCCTGACCTGGACCAGGCCGTGCTTGCGCAGGTAGCCGAGGTGTTTGGACACCTTGACCTGGGGCTCGCCCAGCAACTCTTGCAGGTGACAAACGCAGAGAGGCCCCCGCACCAGCAAATTGAGCAGGCGCAAACGGGTGCGGTCGCAAAGGCATTCATAGATCTGAACGAGATCCATGGCGCATCCATATTCCGCCTCTGGAATATACCGCAAGGGGAATAGAGTGACATTTGCGTGACGAAGGTGCACCCGAGGGGCACGTCATTTCCGTATCGCCAAGGTCTGGCCCTGCACCTAGAGCCACCGCTGCCCCATGAAATCCGCTGTCACGATCTCGCTGGTCCCGGAAACCAAGGGAGGCCCGTTTGTCTTCTCGGACGGCCTCGCGGAGGGATGCGCCGCCGCCGCGTCGCTGGGATTTGATGCGGTGGAAGTGTTTCCCCCGGGTGCCGAGGCGGTGGACCGGGCGGTCCTGCGAGGGTTGCTGGACCGGCATGGTTTGAAGCTCGCGGCCATGGGCACCGGAGCGGGGTGGGTGGCACGTGGGCTCAACCTGACCCTGCCAGATCCGGCGCGGCGGGAGCAGGCGCGGGACTTCATCCGTGGGATCATCGGGCTCGCCGGGGAATTCGGCGGTTCCGCCATCATCGGCTCGATGCAGGGCCGCTGGGGTGGCGAGGTGTCGCGCGACCAGGCCCTCGGCTGGCTGCAGGAGAGCCTGGGGGAGCTGGGCGCGTTTGCCGCCAAGTGGGGCGTGCCCTTGTTCTACGAGCCGCTCAATCGGTATGAGACCAACCTGCTTCACCACCTGGGCGAGACGGCGCGCTGGCTGCAGGCCGGGGGCGTTGGCAATGTCCGGCTGCTGGCGGATTTGTTTCACATGAACATCGAGGAGGCGGACTTCGGTCAGGCGATCCGCGAGGCCGGTGCGTACGTTGGCCACGTCCATTTTGCCGACTCCAATCGGCGCGCGATGGGCTTTGGCCACACGCAGACGGCGCCGGCGATTCAAGCGTTACGGCAGATCGGATACGCCGGTTACCTCTCGGCCGAGGTTTTGCCCTGGCCGGATTCTCTCGCCGCGGCCCGGCAGACCCTCGAGGCCATCCGTTGGGCAACGCAGTCGCCCTGAGATCCTTTCGCCATGCTGAAGACTTCCCTGACCCATCCGGAGATCCTGCGGGTGCTTGCGGCCGCGGGACATCATGCCAAGATCCTCATTGCCGACGGCAATTATCCGGCTTCCTCGAAACGGGGGCCGCGCTCGGAGGTGATTCATCTCAATCTCGCTCCCGGAGTCGTGACGGTGTCGCAGGTGCTGAAGGCGATCCTCGCGACGATTCCGATCGATCACATCGCCTGCATGGGAATTCCCCCGGACGATCCCTATGCCCAGCAGGGCGAGCCACCGGTGTGGGCGGACTACCGTCGGGTCATTGCCGAGTCCGGATCGACGCTGACGCTCGAACCGATTTTGAAATGGGATTTCTACCGCCACGTCGAAAGCCCCGACCACGTGTTGACGATCCAGACGGCGGATCAGTCGCTCTGGGCCAATCTTCTGCTTTCGGTGGGTGTGCGAACCTCCTGAACCGCTTTTGCCATGCTTACCCGTAAACTCGGTCAAACTGACCTCCAACTTCCTGTTCTGAGCTTCGGTGCCAGTTCCCTGGGCGCGGAGTTCCGCAGCGTCACACTCGACGAGGCGATCTCCAGTGTGAAGGTGGCGCTCGATTGCGGACTCTCGTTCATCGACACGTCCCCGTTTTACGGCCGGGGCATGAGCGAGGTGCTCCTTGGCGTGGCGTTGAAGGGAGTGCCGCGTGAGAGCTACACCCTGTGCACCAAACTGGGCCGCTACGACCTGGCCCACTTTGACTTCTCGGCGCGCAGGGTCGCGGAAAGCGTCGACGTGTCGCTGCATCGTCTCGGGTGTGGTCACCTCGACATTGTGCTCTGCCACGACATTGAGTTCGTGCCGCTGCAGCAGATTGTGGATGAAACCCTGCCGGCGCTGCGCAAGGCCCAGCAGGCAGGCAAGGTCCGCTACATTGGGTTCAGTGGTTATCCGATGAAGGTCTTTCGCTGGATCCTCGATCAGACCTCGGTCGACTGCGTGTTGAGCTACAACCAGAACACGCTTCAGAACACCCGCTTCGCGGATGAACTGGTTCCCTACCTCAAGGCCAAGGGCGTCGGTGCGATGAACGCGGGGCCCTTCAGTGCGCGGCTGCTGACGAACGCTCCACTGCCGGCTTGGTTGAAGGAGCCTGAGGCGGTGAAGGACGCGGCGCGCCGCGCCGCGGCGCTCTGCGCCTCGCGCGGGGTCGACATCGCCAAGCTGGCGCTGCAGTTCTCGATTTCGCATCCCGACATCAGCACGACGGTTTCCGGCAGCGCCAATCCGGCGAACATCCGCAAGTGGGCGGAGTGGATCCGCGAGCCCATCGATGGCGCCCTGCTGGCCGACGTGCAGGCGATCTTCGCCCCAGTCCGCAACCTCGGCCACGTCGAGGGCCTGCCGGAAAACAACTGATCCCAGCGAAGGCGGCGATCCGGGAATTCAACCACGGATGGACGCGGATGGACACGGATACAATCCAGAGGTGCAGGCATCGAGCTTCAGTCCATCGGCGGAAGAGCGTCTCGATTCCGAATCCGTGTTCATCCGCGTCCATCCGTGGTTCATGCCTTCAGGGATCCGTTTCGCTCCTGATTTGGAATAAATTCGACCACCATGAAAGCCCTGCAATTGGAGAAACCCCAGTCGTTTCGCACGCTCGACATCCCTGAACCCGCCGCGCCGGCACCGGGTGAGGCTCTGGTCAGGATTCACCGCATTGGCATCTGCGGCACCGACTATGGTGGCTACCTGGGGAAAATGCCGTTCTATTCGTATCCACGCATTCCCGGACACGAGCTGGGTGTCGAGGTCCTGGCCGTGGGCGCGGGCGTCGAAAACGTGCGGCCGGGCGACCGCTGTTCGGTCGAACCCTACATCAACTGCCAGCGCTGTTACTCCTGCCGGCGGGGATTGACCAACTGCTGCGAACACCACCAGACGCTCGGAGTGATGTGTGACGGTGGCATGTGCGAGCGGATGCTGCTTCCGGCCCGTAAACTGCACGTTTCGCGCACGCTCAGTTTCGAGCAACTTGCGCTCGTGGAAACCCTCGCGATCGGTTGTCACGCGGTCGACCGCGCCGCGGTGCGTGCCGGCGAACATGTGCTCGTGATCGGCGCGGGTCCCATCGGGCTTTCGGTCATTGAGTTCGTCAAGGTTGCCGGGGCGGTCTGCGTGGTCATGGACATCAACGAGGCGCGTCTCGCCTTTTGCCGAGACCGTCTGGGCGTTCCGCACACAATCATTGCCAAGGGTGACGGCTCCGAACTCAAGGCGCTGGAGACGATCACGGAGGCGCGCCTGGCCGACGTCGTGATCGATGCCACCGGCAGCAGCCGCTCGATGAGCGAGTCACTGCGCTACGGAACCTTCGGTGCCCGGGTTGTTTATGTGGGCATCACCCAGCAGGACCTTGTGTTTCCGCACGCTCCGGTCATGCACCGCCGCGAATTGACGCTGATGGGCTCGCGCAACGCCCTTTCGCGCGACTTCGCGCGCATTATCCGCCTGATCGAGGAAGGCACAATCGATACCGGACCGTGGATCACTCATCGCGCTCCCTTCGAGCGTCTGATCGCGGAGTTTCCCACCTGGCTGAAACCCGAGACTGGCGTGATCAAGGCCATGGTCGCTCTTGACTGACGGCCGCCGCCCCCAACGCGCGCGGCCGGCCCTCCCCCGGCCTGCTCCCGCCCACCCGCGGTTTTCCGCTCCCGCCTGCCGCCAAAGTGTCATCCCCGCGATGACACTTCCGCGAGGATATCCCTCCCTCCGCAGTGTCATCCGTCCGATGACACTCCTGCGGTCCCGACACCATACCCCAGGGCCCCGGCTGCGGTGTCATCCAGGCGATGACACTTGGCCCGGGCCGACGGCGGTGCGACCCGGGGGGGGCGATTGGGAGTGTCATCGGCGGGATGACACGCTTTCGGGGTCGACTTGGGTGGCGGGGTGGGGCAGAAGGAGGCATGATGCGTTGGTTGAGGTGGTGGCTGCTGGCTCTTGCAGTGGCGGGCGGGCGGCTGAGTGCTGCGACAGGGGTCGTGTGGTCGAAGCCGGCGCAGGAGTTTCAGGCGTCGTCGGAGGAGGAGTGCAAGGTCGTGACATTTTCGTTCACCAACCGTGGATCGAAACCCGTTCGCGTCGCGAAAGTGGAGTCGGATTGCAGCTGCACGGAGGCGCGGCCGCAACGGGGCGCCGTGGCTCCGGGTGAGACCGGCGAGGTCGTGTTGGAGTTCAGTTTTGGCGAACGCACCGGACGCCAGGAGCGGGAAATCAAGGTGACCTTTGAAGACGCTCCTGCGGTGGTGCATCGGCTCACGTTTGCGGTGACCATCGACGAAATTGTAGTCGCGGCACCACGTCGCTTGATCTGGGAGCCGGGAACGGACGTGGTGGAGCAGCGTGTCAAACTTACGCTGCTCAAGCCCGGGATCACACGCCTCGGCACCCCGCAGGTGAATCCGGGCGTGTTGTCGGCGGAACTGATCCCCGGGGATACGCCCAATGTGATGTGGCTTCGACTCAAACCCCTGACCCGGGTGAAACCCGAGGTGGCCGTCGTCCTCATTCCGACGCGCGTGGGCGAAAAAGAACGTTTCACCAAGGTGTTCGCGGCCTTGCAGTGAGTCAGGGGCTGGAGAATCCGTTGGAGGGGGGCGCGGACCCATAGGCGTTAACTTTAGAAATGACGTGTTTGAGACCACCTCGGTGGGCGGTGGATTGATGGAGGGCGTCGCTCCGACGACGCCGGTTGCGCGTTGCGTTCACCCGGAGCGTACGGACGTAGTGTTGCAGGGTTCGTCCCCCGGCGTCGTCGGAGCGACGCCCTCCACCTGAGCCAATCCTGCATCTCTTCAATCGAACTGAGGACACCACCTGCTTCTAGAGTTAACGCCTCTGGGTCGCCGACCCCGCAGAGATTGGCGTCGCGTGCAGGGGGGGGTGAACAACGGAGGCGGGACCCAGTGGTCCCGTCGCGGCCTCGCCGAGGCCACCTCCAACTGAACCTATTTTGCGCAGTTGAAACGAATCGATCCGTGGTTCAATCGCAGGCTTTGGTTCATTCTAAAGTGAACCGATCCGTTTCAGCGTACGGTGCCCGATTTTATCCTGTTTTCCGCAGTTGAAACGAGTCGATCCATTCATAAATCACGGATGGACAAAGATAAACGCGGATTCAGTGCCCATGCTCTTCTTCATCTGCCAGGTGAGTGCCCACTTTGGCTCAACTCGTTTGTATCCGTGTTGATCCGTGTCCATCCGTGGTTGAATCGCGGTCTTTAGGTTCATTCGTGTAGATTCGTGTCAATTCGTGGTTCAACTCAGTTCTACTGGCTGAGCCGTCGCCCCAAGGGGTGTAGCCACGTACCCAGAGAACATGGGGTTGGGCGGGAGCTTTCCTGCGATCTGGCGCCAACCCGGGTTCAGCGGGCGCTCACAGGGTCAAAGGTTTCGAGGGGCAGGAGTTTCCACGTGCCAGCGGGTAGGGAGCCGAGGAGCAGGGGCCCGAATTGCTCGCGGTGGAGGGTCAGCACGGTGGCGTGGGCGGCGGCGGCGAACATGCGCCGGACCTGATGGTAGCGTCCCTCGGTGACGGTGAGCACGGCTTCGCGCGGTCCGCAGGCTTCGTAGACCGCTGGCTGGCAGGGCGAGTCCTCGCCCTCGAGGAGGAGGGTGCCGGAAGCGAACACGGCGCCGATCCCTGCGGGCAGGTCGCGGTCGACGGTGGCGCGGTAGCGTTTGGGTACGTGGTGACGCGGGGAGGTCAGGCGGTGGACGAGCGCGGATTGGTCGGTGAGCAGCAGGAGGCCGGACGTGTCCTTGTCGAGGCGCCCGATGGTGGTGACGACCGGATTGCGGTCGCGCCAGCGGGCCGGCAGCAAGTCGTAGACGCTTGGACCTTCCCGGGCTTCGTGCGAACAGACCAGGCCCAGCGGTTTGTGCAGCAGGATGAGCAGGCCGTCCGGGTGGTCCAGCGGCTCGCCGTCGACCCGCACCGTGGCGGGATCGACTTTGCGGGCTGGATCCACTTCCCGAGTGCCGTTCGCGTGGGTGACGACATGGGCCTTGAGGTAGGCGCGGGCCTCCCGTCGGGAGCAGTAGCCGAGATTGGCCAGGATCTGGTCGAGTCGCCGCATGGAGAGGGCACCGAACTCAGGGGACCGGCGTGGTGGTGTCCAGCGAACTCGGGCCGGAGGGGTGAAGGTGGGACCACGAATGGACACGAATGAACACGAACCGATCGACCGAACTGGTTGAACTGCGGATGGACGCGGATGGACATGGATTCATGCCTTTTTTCCGCAGGAGAGACGAATCGATCCGTTCATAAACCACGGATGGACATGGATAAACGCGGATACGGTACCCATGATGTTCTTCTCCTGCCAGGTGAGTGCCCACTTTGGCTCCACTCGTTTGTATCCGTGTTGATCCGTGTCCATCCGCGATTGAATCGCGGTCTTTATGTTCAGGTGGGGGTGCGACCGGTTGCGCCTAGTGGAGGCGGGGTCGCCGACGCTGCGTGGAGGGGGGTGGCGTCGAGGGAGATGCGGAGGAGGAGGATCCCGGCCTCGCCGAGGCCACCTCCAACGGACGCGGAATCGGGCGGTTCTGGGCTCGGGGGCAATCCCGAGGCGATGAAGGGGTTTTGGAGTGGCGGCAGGTCTGCAAGCTAGACTTGAGGGCGCGGGCCGCTGACGTTGGGGGATGCTGCGTTGGATTTTTCTTGGGATAGCGATGGGGTTGCTGGCGGCCGCATCGCTGGTGTGGGTGAAGGCGCCCACCGTGGTGACCTGGAAGCTGGCGGTGCTGGTGAGCGAGTTTGGACATTTGCTCCTCGTGGTGCCCCTGGTCGTGGGAGTGGTGGCGGCGGTGCAGGCGCGATCGGGGGAATCGCGGGTGCCTTGGGTGACCTTGGTGCTGGTCGCGCTGACCGTGATTTCGCTGCTGCGACCTGTCGTGTCGGCCTGGCGCGTGGCGTCGACCCTGCCGGCAAGGATGGAAGCGGCGTTTGGGGTGCGATTCCCGGACCGCGAACCGATCCGGCTCGCTGCGCTGTGGGCGCCGCCGCCGCAGACCCGGGTCACCGTGGAAACCAAGGAGGTGCTGACCCCGGGCACGTCCGTGCCGCTCAAGCTCGATTTCTACCGGGCGGTGCGTCCGGCCGGCACCCCGGCGCCGTGCGTGGTGGTGATTCATGGTGGTGGCTGGGACAGCGGCGACCGCGAGCAACTGTCGGCGCTCAACCACCGCCTCGCTGGGCGAGGATTCGCCGTGGCGGCGATCAGTTACCGCCTGGCGCCGGCGCACCGCTGGCCGGCGCAGTTGGACGATGTGGTGGCGAACCTGCAGTACCTGCGGCGGGAGGCAGCCGCCTTGGGAATCGACCCTTCCCGCCTCGTGCTTCTGGGACGCAGTGCCGGCGGCCAGCTGGCGACGGCCGTGGGCTACCGATCCGATCAGCCGGGCATTCGCGGCGTGGTGGCGTATTATGCACCCCACGACTTGCACTTCGCCTGGGCCTGGACGAAGGAGCGGGACGTGCTGGATTCGTTCAGTTTGATGCGCAACTACTTGGGCGGTTCACCGGAGGAGCAGAAGCAGGCCTTCACCGCTGCGAGTGCCTACCTCGCGGTCACGCCCCGGACGCCCCCGACCCTTTTGGTGCACGGGCAGAATGATTCTCTGGTCTGGCATCGACAGAGCGAGCGCCTCGCCGAGCGTTTGGCCGAGGAGAAGGTGCCGCACGTGTTTGTGTCGCTGCCCTGGGCGGTGCACGCCTTTGATTTCAACCCGAATGGCCCGGCCGGACAGCTCGCGACGTATGCCTTGGATTCGTTTTTGGCGGCGGTGACGCGCTGAGGTGGTGGGTGGGTGGCCCCGCCCATCCGCGGGACGGAAAAGGAAACCGCTGTAGGCGGGGTCGCGGACCACGCGGGGTGGCGTTGCCGGGACCAGATGGAGAGCGGAGGCCACCTCCAACGGGCTGACTTGGCCTTACTTCACGCCGGACTGCTCGAGCACCCACGACTGGATTCGTTCGTTTTGTTCGGGGGTGGTGGCATGGCCCATTTCGAGGGCGAGGAGCAGGCGTTTCGGGGCGGTGATGACGTGGTAGGCGGCGTACAAGGACGTGGGTGGGCAGGTCTCGTCATTGTAGCCCCAGGAATAGAAGCCGGGCACTTTCAGCCGGCGCGCGAAATTCACGGCGTCGTAGTACTGCGTGGTGATGCGTTTCGCGTCGGTGGCGTGGTGCGAAGGGGCGCCATTGCGCTCGTTGCGCATCATGTGCGGCCAGCCGCCGGCCCGGCCGTGCAGGTAGCCGGTGACGTCACTGTAGGCCGGATAGTTGCAGGCCAGGGCGGTCACGCGGGGATCGAGCGCGGCGGTGGTGATGGAGAGCTGCCCCCCTTGGCTGCCTCCCATGACCACGAGCGACTGCTTGTTCCACTTGGGAAACGACGTGAGAAAGTCGTTGGCGCGCACGCAGCCGAGGTAGACGCGTCGGTAGTAGTAGCGTTCCCGGTGGTCGAGGTTGAAGACGTTGTAGCCGTTGAGCGCGGCGGCTCCGAGCTGGTCGTAGAGCTCCTGCGGCAAATTGACCGGAATGCCGTGAATGCCGACCTGCAGGGTGATGACGCCCTTTTCGGCCAGCTCCACCTGACCCCGGTAGGGGCGAACTCCGGCGCCCGGCACGTTCAGGACCGCCGGAAAGCGACCCTCGCCGCGCGGAACGCACAGGATGCCGTACATGCGCGAGGTGCTGCCGGGCAGGATTCCGACATTTTGGAGGCTGACGTGGAAGACCTCGACCTTGGCGGTGCAGAGGTCCGGCTGGAGCGTCAGACGGGCGTCGACCGGTAATTTTGCGAGCTGAGCCTTTTGTTCGGACCAAAACGCGTCGAAATCGGCCGGATCGACCTGGGTTGGAACGATTTTCTCCGGGGCAAAGCCGGCGGTGGCCAATCCGCGGTAGGTCTTGCCGCCGATGTCGGCCGTGACCACGCAGCGCAGGAACCCCGGATTGGTCATCGTACCCCCATCGATGACGAGCCCTTCAGCGGGCACGACGGCCTTCTTTTCCGGCAGGTCCATCATTTCCGGCCCGACCCGGTAGGAAATGGCGACCTGTTCGAGGGGGTGTTGGTCCCACACCAGGCTGACCCGGAACGAGACCTTTTCACCGGGTTGGTAGGTCCAATTCGGACGATCCGGCACCACGCGAACCTGGGTGGTGGCGAGCCGCTCCTGAGCCGGCGCCGGGATGGAAATCGCCGGGACGGACGGGGCGGAAAAGGCGACCCCGCCGGACCAAGCGAGGGCAACGAAGGCAAGATGCAACGACTTCATACAGGGGTGGACGAGAGATTAGGCTCGGCAATGCTGCCGGCATTTGGGATGGCTTGCCGGCCAGCGGCAATAAAAGATAGAAACACCATTATGGCCCTTTGGGAATATAAGATCATCGGCAGCGGCAAAGGCGGCTTCGGAAGCCCTTCGCTGCTCGAGTCGCATCTCAACCAGCTCGGCAAGGACGAGTGGGAGATCATCGCTTTTAACAGTCACCCCGAAAACCCTCTCGCTTTTCACGGTCTGGCTCGTCGCACGACCCAGCGTGATTGGACCCTGCAGGACGCCGCGGCCGCGGCGGCCAAGGCCGAGGCGGAGAAGTTGCGGGCGGAGTTTGCAGCCAAGTTTCAGGCCGCCCAGGCGATTGCCGCCGGGGCACCTGAGGACAAGCCGACCACCCTCGTGGGTGAAACGGCATCACCCGAGGATGGGTTGCGCAGCCTGCGCGACACCGATCATGACCAGGATCCGGAGGCGTTGGCGGACAACGACGATGACGACTGGAAGCAGCTCGAGTCCGAGGACGAGCTGCCAACGTTCTTCGAGTTCATACGTCCCCACATGCGCCGCAATCAACGCGGTCCGGGCATGTCCCTGGCCGTGGATTACCTCGCGAACAAAATCGACCAGTCGCCCACCGATGTGGTCACGGCCCTGCGCGAGTGCGGCTTCGAAATCCCGGAGCGCGAGGATGATGATCCCATCTACCTCGAGTACGATGGCGACCTGTATTGGATCAATACGAACCGCCACCACCAGCTCTTCATCAACACCAAGGAAAAGCCCCGCCCGGTCTTCCGGTCGGTCAAGGCGCAGGTGGTGACGCCCCCGGAAAAGAGCGACGACCGTCCGGCGCGTTCCGAGGGCCGCTCGCGCCGTCCCGAGGCCGCCGCTCCCGCTGAGGAGGCGGCGCCGGCATCGACGCCAACTGGACCGGAGAGCGCGGCCGAAGCCCCGGCGGCTCCCGCCAGTGCCGCCCCCGAAGTGCCCATTTTCCGTCCGACTCCGGTGTCGGCCCCCGCGGCGACCAGCGGTGGCGCGGGTGAACCCCCGACTGCGGCCGAGTCGCTGATGGCGCGGCTGCGTCCGATGATGCGACGCAACCGCCGCGGACCCGGCGTTTCCGGCAGCGTCAGTTTCCTTTCCCGCGCCCTCAAGCAGAGCGATCAGGAACTCACCGCGACCCTCGCCGCCGCGGGGTTTGTGGTGCCCGCCCAGCCCAACGACAAACCGGCGTTCACCGAGGTCGGCGCCTGGACGTATTGGTTGAACAAGGACAGTCGCGGCGGCCTCTGGATCAACGGACGTGAGCGTCGCGAGCGCGACGGCCGCGACCGCGCGGACCGAGGCGGAGCCCGGGACGAGACGGCGGCGGCTCCCGCTGAATCCGGTGAATCCACTCCGCCCGCACCGGCTTCCGGTGCCGAGGCCGCGGTCGATCCGGCCACACCCACCCCGGCCGTCGCGGGAACTGATTCCGCCAGCAGTGATGCGCCCCCGACCGCGCAGCCTGAGGCCGCGGCAGCGCCCGCTGCCGACAGTCCAGATTCCGGGGCGTCGCCCGTGCCCGCGACGACAACGACTCCGGAGGCTGCCGCTTCCGCGGCCCCCGTCGCCGCCGAGGTGGCGCCGGCGGCCGAACCGGTGCCGACCGCCGTGGTTCCGCCTTCAGCCGAAACAGGCTTCTCGCTGAGTGCGGTTCGCCTGCTGCTGAAACCGAAGCCCCGCGGAACGGGTGCCTCGGGTGAACTGGGACACCTCTCCCGCGCGTTGAATGTGTCGGAAGACCAATTGTTGCAGCACCTGCTTGCGGCAGGATTGGTTTTGCCCGTCGAAGGCGTGGAGAAGACTCCCGCGCTGGAGGTGGAGAACGAGCTCCTCTGGTTGCAAAAGAGTGAGAAGGGCGGCGCCCTCTGGCTCAATGCGAAGGCGAAACCGGCGCGGCGTCCCCGTCCTGCCGGCGGATCGCGTCGCGGTCCGCGCAAGCCGGCCGAACCGGTGGAGCCGACCGATACCGCTGAATCCGGAGCGGAGGAATCCCCGGCGCCCGAGGGCGGCGAGGCCTGACCGGGCGAGAGCCCGGAATCCCCCAGTCGCTGCGCGTTGTGCTGACGGTCTCCCAACTGGTCAAACGA
>JAEUGZ010000020.1 GCA_016794725.1 Opitutaceae bacterium
CTACCTTACGGGCAGGCGGATGGTCGCTTATGCCACAGGCATCGTGACTTACGGCATCGCTGTGATGGCGCCGGGCTTCTGGCATTCGGACGTGAGTGCGGAAGTCAACCAAACCCCTTCGATGGCGCCGTCAACTTCGTCCGTCCATGTAACAGGCGCCGGGAAACCGCTGTCGCCCCTTTCGTCGATTCGTTCGAATTCCATCGTCAACTACACCCTTCGGGTCGACGGCCTGAAAGCGGGCTGGACGATGGACTGGCACGGGGTTGCCTTGAGGATCCAGGGTTCAAACAATCAAACGAGCCTAGGCAACGCGTATGGCTCCGGTCACGACCTGAGGGCGGCCGCCGCAGCCGCCGCACGAGCAATGCTGAATCGCGAAGACCGGACAACCTTCACTGTGCCGGGAGCACTTTCCCTGCCGCACTTCGACCTTGAGTCACTCCGCGGAAGCACCGCCCGGATCGAAGGTTCGATCCGAGTCATGCCACGTCTTTATCAGGTAGTACAAACGCTTCCCCTGACCCCGGGCACACAACGGCAAAAGAGTGGAAGTCGCTGGAGACTTGTTACAACGAAGGAATTCCCGATGGGAGTGGGGAGACAAACGGATATGCGGCTCTGGAGTGTGACGGTTGACGCCATCATTGGCAGCAACCCTGCATCACGCCCGGAGGTCTTCCAAATGGTGTTGGTCAACGAACCTAGGCAGGAAATGGCCCTACCGGCATTCAACCAAAGGTCGACCTCACTCAGCTTGGGAGTGCTGCGGATTCAACGGACGGAATTTGCTTTCGCCCGCGACTATCGCGTCTGCCCGGAATTGTACGCGGGTTCAGGCCACGAACTCGACGAGGCCTGGATGAGAGACGCCACGTTGCTGATCCTCTCTTCCTCGCCGGGACCCGCTTTTTCCGTCCCGCTTCTGGATGACAAAGCGACTTTCGTATCGGTGCCCGCGCGGTAAGGAGCCCAATTTCTCACGGCTCAGGACCGTGAGCACCCAGTTCGAAAGCGTCACTCCCTCATGGCCGCCGTGCGGCGCCCCGTCAGCGTCGGGTGCTCGGTCGGGCCGAAGGCGACGTTGTTTTGGGCCTGCACGGTCACCTGGTCGCCAGCGAAGGTCAGTCGGTAGGTGATGTGGAACGGGGTTTCGTACGCACAGGCCTTGACCACGCAGGTGGTGTCATTCTCCCACCCATACGTGCCCGCCATCGGCTCCTCGGCCCGGGGGGCCAGCACGCCCGCGGCCACTGTGCCGCGTCCACGCAACCACTGGCCGTGGCCGCTGGTCAGGGTGAAGGTCTTTCCGCGGTCCTGGATCGTGAGGTTCAATCGCTTCGTTCCAGGCTCGAGCTGAACCGCCAGAGACTCCCACCCCAGCGGGTTCGTGGCAAAGGCATAGCGGCCGTTGCAGGCCGTTGCCGCCTGTCCGGGAGCCGCCGTGCCCCGGGCGGGCGCGACTTCGAGAGTCGCCAGGCGGCGGCGCAAAGCCTCCTGAGCCGTCCGGTCCACGGGGAGCGTAGCGGATTGCTGGAGCGCGGGTAGCAATTTGTCCCAAATCACCTCAAGGACCTTGCCCATCTTGCCCGTGCCCGACGTGATCGCGACCACGGTATCCTGGGACGGCATCACGACGGAAAACTGGCCGAACGCGCCGTCACCGCGATAGGCGCCGTGACGACAGCGCCAGAACTGAAAGCCATATCCCTGGTCCCACTCGCTGTCCGGGTTGCTCCCGTTCGACACCTGCCGGGAAGTCGCCAGGGCCACCCACTCCGGGGTGAGAAGCGTTTTCCCCTCCCACCGGCCGCCCTGCAGGTAAAGCTGGCCGAACTTCGCAATGTCCTCGGTGCGCACGCGCAGTCCGTACCCTCCCAGCGAAATCCCTTGAAAGTTCGCATCCCAGACGGGGCGCTCGATTCCGAGCGGCTCAAAGAGGCGGGGGCGCAGGTAGTCGGCCACGGTCTGACCGGTGACTTTCTGCACCAGTGCGGACAACATGAAGGTCGCGGCCGTGTTGTACTTGAAGTGCGTGCCGGGCTTGTGCGGCACCGGCATGGCGAGAAATGACTGCGCCGATACCTGATCGGGCGAGGTCGGCGGCTCATCCTGGTGTCCAGTGCTCATCGTCAGCAGATCGCGCACCCGCATTGCCTTGAGGTTCTCGCCCGGAGCGGAGGGCATGTCCCCGGGAAAGTGTGACATCACCCGGTCATCGATGCTGAGTTTGCCTTCCGCAACGGCCATGCCCACAGCCGTCGAGGTGAAACTCTTGCTCAGGGAAAACAGTACGTGGTTGTGCTCCGATCCATAGGGCGTCCACCAGCCCTCCGCAATGACCTGGCCGTGGCGCACGATCATCAGGCTGTGCATGCTTTCGACTTCCTTGTCCAACGCCTCGACCAGCGCCAGCACCGCCCCCGAAGCAACACCCTGCGCCTCGGGCGTGCTGCGGGGCAGCGGCGCCGCACCAAGAAGAACACTACAAAGGGACACGCACCACGCGGCGGCAATCCCACGCCAGCCACACCAACAGGGGTTACGAGTTTGCATGAAAAGGAAATCACAGCCTGACAGGACGGTCGCCGCCTGTCGCTCCGATTCTTTGCGCGTCCGGGGCGCCAGGCCCGTCCGTCCAGCCAGATTCCATGTTCATCTGCAGCGGATGCCTGCTGAACTTCACCGGAGGTCAGCGACCTCCGAACCTCAGGGTCTTGAGCATGGTCTCCAGGTCCTCGACCTGCCAGCGCAGCACTCCGGCGCGGGTGGAATCACGCGACTCCTCCATTTCGACCTGGTGCCGAAGGTGATCGATCTTGGCGTAGAGGAACGCTTCCACATCACTCGCGCGCCGATGCAGGATGCCGTCGTTCTCCGGCGGCCCCGCCGTCTTGTCGCTCACCGCCGCGACCACGGCCCACAGATCGGACTCCGTCAGGGGCTCCTCCTGCTTTTGAATCCGTGCGCCCACGAGTGTGCAGGTCTGATGGTCATCCAGCGTGACGACGAGCCGGTGCAGTCCCGCATCCTGCGTCATCACAAAGTCCCCGACCACGCGGCCGCAGAGCTTTCGAGCGACTTCGACCGACTCCGGGGCGGGACGCTCAATCAGCCAGATCCAGACTTCATCGCCCACAAATCCGTCAGGATAGAAATACTCCCGCACACACCGCAGCTCCAGTCGCCCGTCAGCGACATCGACCCGCTGAATCTCCCCTTGAAAATAGCCATGCATGGCTGATGCCCAAAATGCTATCCGCCGGGCCCAGGCAGGGCAATCCCTCTCCTTCCTCTCCCATGCAGTTGCACCCCTGCTGATCGGCCGCATCACTTGGCATTCAAGACGGCGCGTCGAGGCTCCCGCGGGGTCGTCCCAACACGGCCCTGCCCGCACCCGGGTGATCTGGCGCAGCGCCGACAGGCGGTGCGCTCGGTGGCTGGGTGTGCTACGCTCCGCCCACCGTCCCGCCAGGACTACTGCAGCTTCCCGGTTGCGGCCCGGTCGACAACCTGCCACCCTGACAAACTCCCTCCCCATGATCACCCGCCGCCCACTCCTGATTCTGAGTCTCATCACCCTGACGTTTGGCTCCCGCTTCATCTCCCCCGCCGGCGCCGCCGGCACCACCGGAGACACCCGGGTGTTCGAGCTACGCACCTACACCGCGTTTCCAGGCAAATTCGAGGACGTGCTGGCGCGGTTTCGCACTCACACCACCCGTCTCTTCGAAAAGCATGGCATGACCAACGTCGGCTACTGGGTGCCCATGGACAAGTCCGACGGTGCAGGTGAAAAGCTGATCTACCTCCTCGCGCATGCGAGTCGCGAAGCCGCCGCCGCTTCCTGGAAGGCCTTCGGCGCCGATCCGGTCTGGAAGGAGGTCCGCACCGCGAGCGAGGTCAACGGCAAGATCGTCAGCAAGGTGGAGTCGGTCTTCCTGTCCGCCGCGGACTTCTCGCCCCTTGTGCAATCCTCGGCCGCCACGTCCGCACGGGTGTTCGAGCTGCGCACCTACACCACCCCGGAAGGTGGTATCGCCGCATTGGATGCGCGCTTCCGCGACCACACGCTGGCGCTGTTCAAGCGGCACGGGATGACCAATTTCGCCTACTTTCATCCGATGGACGCCGACAAGGGCGCGGGCCGCACCCTCGTCTATCTGCTCGCACACACGAGCCGTGAGGCGGCCGCCGCGTCGTTTGCCGCGTTCCGCGCCGACCCGGTCTGGGTCGCGGCCAAGGCCGACTCGGAAAAGCGGGCTGGTGGACCGCTCACCGTGCCGCAGCCGGACGGCGTGCGCTCGGTCTTCCTCACGCCAACCGATTTCTCCGCGACGCGCTGACCGGCATGAGCAAGGCGGGCGCGATTCACTCTATTTTCCGCAATTGAAGACAATCGATCCGTTCATAAACCATGGATGGACACAAATAAACGCGGATCCGGAGCGTGCAGAGTCTTCATTCACAGGGTGAATGCCAGCTTGGGAGTAACTTGTTTGTATCCGTGTCGATCAGGGTGAATCCGTGGTTCAATCGCGGATTCTAGGTACAATCCCAAGCGCCGCGATAGAACCATGGAGCCCGCGACTGCGCATGCGCGTCAACCTCCGCCCAAACCCAGGTCGGTGTCAATAGAAGGTGGGGTCGCCGATCCCGGAACACTCCGACCTCAACGGCCTCCGACGGTTGCGGGGGCCGCAGTCCCGATCGAATCACCCCTGACGAAGCGAAACGAGGTCTGGGGGCAGAGGCGCCTGGTTGACGGATCGTGCCTTTGCTGAGAATCGCCAACTCGAAGCCGGAGCCCCAGACCTTGTTTCGCGGCTTCGCGTGAAGAAGGCGGACAACGGAGGCGGGACCGGTTGGTCCCGTCGCGGCCTCGCCGAGGCCACCTCCAACGGAGCCGCCGCAATTTCACGCGCCCGATCCATCAAGCTGACTCACCTGCGCGGCAGCGCGATCCGTGGCTTACGAACGGGTCGAATCGCTCCTGCGGCTGAACTCAGGTTCAAAACGTGCGGGTCGCTCCGAGGGTCACACCGGTGCGCTGAAAACTCCGTCCGGTCGTGCCCGCCAACCCGTTCCAGCCCTCGTGCCGGAGCAAGTCCAAGGTCAGGAGCAGGCGATGGGTGAGCTTGATCCGTGCACTGGCAGTCACCGCCGCATGCCAGTCATCGCGCAGGGCTGGAAAGTAGTCTGCCTCCTGCGCACGGGCCCCGAGGCTCAGGGTGACCACCGGATGCGGCGTCCAGGTCGCGGCGACATCGAAACTCAGGTCGCGGTAGGCGGACTTGCCCGTGCTCGACAGAAATGTCCATTGCATCGCCTTGGCCGTCAGGCCGGCGGTGCGACTGAGAGGCAATGTCCCCGCCGCCTCAAACCAAAGTGACCGCTCGCGCCGGTCCGGCATCACCAGCGGATCCACCGCCCCGGTGAATCGACGAAATTCAGGTCCCGCCGCGAAGGAGAAGCTGCGTCCCGCTTGCGGCCGCGCCTCCCAGCCCAGCAGGACGCGATGGTAGCGATTGGAGTACTCGAACCCCCCGCCAGGCAGCGGAATCGTCGCCTGGCGCTGCTTCCCCGCCCGCACCCCCAGGATCCAGCCGGAATCAACCCGGCGCCCCATCTCCAAACCGACCACGGCATCACGCCGGTCGGTAAAGGACACACAGCCGCTCTGAACATGCGTGCGATAATCGTAGTCCAGCACCGCAACCGTGGCGCGGGCGAATCCGATCGATCCTTCCTCCAGCAGCGCGTGCGCCTTGAGTCGGTGCTGCAACTGATTGCGACGCTCACGCCAAAGCGCGAGCCCGTTGGCATTCACTCCGGAAGTGGAGGCGAGGTCGTCCTTGCTGCCATCCACGAAGACCGTGGACGCATCGATCCCCGCGCGCCAACCGGCTCCCTTCAGCGCCTGGACCAGCGCAAGCCGGTGAAGCCGGAAATTCTCCTGCGGCAATCCGTCGAACACGACCTGCTCGCCGGCATAGGCCAGTCGGCCCTTCGGCAGCCGCAAGGCCACGTTGATGGCGCCGCTCCACGTCACCGCATCAAAGTCACCCAGCACCTCGGACGATCCGGAACCGGATGCCCGAGGATTCGAGTCGTACCCCACCTTGGTGGTGAACCCACCCTCCCACAGCGACGGTTCGGCCGCGAGGTGGGTCAGCGAGAGCACAAGGAAGAAGAAGCAGGAGTTGCGCATGGGTGAGGCAGGGGCACGCGGAGGTGCGCCCCGGGGTCTAGAGGTTCGCGGGTGCGGAGGGAGGGACCCTCGAGGGGTCAACCTTGTATTGAATGAATTGGATGCGTATCGTTGGCATCAGGCAGGCAGTCGCCGAACGAATCCGGCGCCAAGCGATCAAACGGCTCGGAAATGCACTTCCTGCGTAGTGACCAAAAAGTGACGTGTAATTGCCAACCGATGCGCAGGGCGCCCCGGAACCCCGGCAGGCGATCTGCATCAAGGCACGCGCAAACGGCTTGCCAGCAGCAGGAAAGGCCCTTTGCCGGCGGCACGCCGCCTGTCCCCGACCAGCCGCGGCCGCGACCACATCGCAGACTCGATCCCGCCCGCACAAGCGTCCCGTTCTCCTAGGTAAAACAACGTTCTGGACGATTCCCGTCGCATCCGGGAAGCGTCATCCCGGCGCCGCCATGCCGGCGCGCCTCGAGCCGGTTGGAGCAAGTCGGATACAGTTCGCTGGACATCTCAAAACTCGCTGCAACTGAGCCGCATCTTGTCAGGGAATCCGCGCCGCGCGACTCCCCGCCCCTGACCCTGATTCAGGGAAATCCGAGTCGTCCGATAAGGGGAAAAATGAAACTCCGGTCCAGCTCACTCACCATACAGTCACGCGTTCGCATCCTTGTCGGTCTCGGCATGGCACTGGGCGCACTCATCGGCACCTGCGCTTACTTTGCGCTGACACGCACGGCGGCGATTGCCGAAAAACAGCTCGGGGAACGCCTTCTGCTCGGAGAAAAGGGACGGCTGGAACTCGCCACCCGCACCCTTTCGGACTCCCTCGCGTCGGCGATGGCCGAAATCAAGGATCACGAGGCCCAGACCGAAGCCCTGAGAAAGCTGGTCGCCGGGCTCCGCTATGAGTCCGATAAATCTGGATACTACTTTGTCTATGAGGGCACCGTCTGCCAGGTCATGGGGCCGAATCCCTCCATGGAGGAAAAGGACTTCGCCGACCGGGTCGACTCCAACGGTGTGCACTTCATCCGCGAGCTTGCCGAGCGGGCGAAACAGGGCGGCGGTTTCGTCAACTATGTGTTCCCGAAGCCGGGCACGACCGAGCAGCCCAAACTGTCCTTCGCCGTCATGATTCCCAATACGCATTTCTGGATAGGAACTGGCATCTACATCGACCATCTCGCCCGCCTCCAGGCCGAAGGCGCTCAGGGCATGCGCGCCGCGATCCTTCCTCTGGTCCGGGGTGCTGCGATCGGAGGAGTCCTTGCACTGCTGGCCCTGGCCGGCGTCTCCATCGTGATGGAGCGCGGCATCAGTCGTCCGCTGCGCATGGTCAAGCAGGCCCTCGCAGTGAGCGCGCAGCAGACCACCCACGCCTCGGGCCAGGTTTCCAACGCCAGTCAGTCGCTCGCCGCCGGCGCCAGCCAGCAGGCGGCCTCGATCGAGGAGACGTCCGCCTCGTTGGAAGAGATGCGCAGCATGACCCGTCACAGCTCCGAAAACGCCTCCTCGGCCAAGCGAACCTCCGCCGCTGCGCGCGAAGCCGCCGAACTGGGCACCTCCCAAATGTCGCGCATGGCCGTGGCGATGGGGGAAATCCAGGAATCGAGCTCGGAGATCGCCAAGATCATCAAGACGATCGACGAGATCGCGTTTCAAACGAACATCCTCGCACTCAATGCCGCGGTCGAGGCCGCCCGCGCCGGTGAGGCCGGGGCGGGCTTCGCGGTGGTCGCCGACGAAGTGCGTAACCTCGCCCAGCGGAGCGCCAATGCCTCGCAGGAAACCGCCTCCAAGATCGAAAAAGCGATGGAACGCAGCCAGCAGGGTGTGCAGTTGTCACGCTCGGTGGGAACCAGCCTGTCCACCAACCTGGAGCGCAGCCGCGAAGTCGACGCCCAGGTCGGTGAAATTGCCACCGCGGCCACCGAGCAAAACCAAGGCATCGAGCAGATCGCCACCGCCGTCGCCCAGATGGACGAAGTGGTGCAGAAAAACGCCGCGGGTGCGGAGGAAACCGCCAGCGCTGCCGAGGAACTGTGCGCCCAGTCCGTCGAACTGCGGGAGGTCGTCGACCAGCTTGACCTCCTCGTGGACGGCCACCGGTCCTCGTCGGCCTCCACCGGAGAGGCAGCTCTTCCCTCGTCCCCCGGTGCGGCCGAGTGTCATCCCGCGGATGACACGTCCACCCAGCCGACCACGCGCCAGCCTCGGGCGCGAGTGTCATTGGCGGGATGACACCGGGAGGGGTGTCCGCGCCAAGGGGGGCGGGGCTCCTCCTTGGCTCATGCGCGGATTCGGGGATGAGGGGTAACCGCTTGCGGTGACTCCGGGTTTGCGTCGGAGTTGGGGGAACTCGGCGTATCCCCGCACAGCCTATGCAACCCACTCCTCCATCCCAGCCATTGCGGCAGGAATCCTGGTTCGTCATCCTCGTATCCGGTGCGTGGGGCGATCTGCGCCACGCAGCCCGGCGGCTGGCGAAGACCCGGGGCTTCACGACCGTCACGCTGTTCACCCTCGCGCTCTGCATTGGGGCCAACACCGCGATTTTTTCCATGGTGTATGCGCTGATGCTGAAACCGCTGCCGTTTTCCCAACCCGAGCGCATCGTCGAGATCTACAATACGTTCATCAAGGCCGGCCTGAACAAGGTGCCAAGCAATGTGGTGCAATACCTCGACTACCAGGAGCACGCCACTTCCTACGAGAAACTCGGGCTCTGGTCGCTGACGCAGGGGCTGCTCGGCGAGGACGGCGCCCAGGAACGCATCTTCGGCGCCCGCGCCACGCCGGATCTGCTGGAATTATTGGGGCTTCACCCGGTGGTCGGTTCGTTTTTTACGATGGAAAACTGCCGTCCGGCGGCGGACAAGGTGGTAATCCTCGCACAGTCGTTCTGGCAAACCCAGTACCAGGAGGATCCCGGGGTGGTGGGGAAGAAGATCCGGATCGACGGGGAAATGCTCACCGTGGTCGGGGTGGCCCCGCGTGCCCTCGAGGCCTTCAACGCGCGCGTCCGTTTTGTCCGGCCAGTCTCCTGGACGCCTGAATCCGTCAACCCGGCCGCGCGTTATGCCCTGGGTATTCAACTCTTCGGCCGGCTCAAACCGGGCGTCACCGACCAGGCCGCCCTGGCCGAAGCCACTGCGATCGAACGGCGATTCTACGACGCGGCCCCGCCGCCGTCGCGGGACTTCGTCGATCGGGCGGGCCACAAGATCGCGATCGGGGGCGTGCAGCTCGAACGGGTCAAGCCCCTGCAATCCGCCCTCTACCTGCTGCAAGGCGGAGTGATCTGCGTGCTGCTGATCGGCTGTGTCAACGTGGCCAATCTCCTGCTCGCCCGCGCCAATGGGCGGCAGTCGGAAATTGCGATTCGGTTCGCCCTCGGGGCGACGCGGTGGGTGATCGCGCGGCAATTGCTGGTGGAAAGTCTTCTCGTCACCGCCCTGGGTGCCCTGCTTGGCCTGGGCCTGGCGCGGGTGGCATTGGGTGCCATCAACCACTACATCGCCCTATTGATGCCGGACATGCTGCCGTTCGCCCTCGATCAGCGCATGTTGGGCTTCACCGTGGCGGTCTCCGTCCTGGTCGGGTTGTTCATCGGCCTTCTCCCGGTGGTGCACATCCTGCGCGCCAACCTGATGGAACTCATTCACAGCCAGTCCCGCGGCGCCTCGGGCGGGATTGGCGTGCGCACGATCAGCAGCATCCTCATCGTGGGCCAGGTCGCGTTTGCGCTCATCCTGCTGGCCGGAGCCGGGCTGCTCATTCGGAGTTTTGCCAACGCCGTCTCGGTTCAGCCAGGGTTCGACCCCAACCAGGTGGTGACCGGTCGCATCGCGCTGCCCGCCGCCCTGCGCTCCAATGACGAGGTGGGCAAGGCACTGCAGGAACGGCTGAAAGCCGCGCTGGCCGAGATTCCCGGCGTGACTTCCGTGGGCTTGGCTCTGGCCACGCCGTTCCAGGGCTCCCTGCCCATCAACGCCCTCAGCCTCGCCGAAGACCCGCTGCCACCGGGTTCGCCGCAACCGAGCGCCTACCGGGTGGTGGTCTCACCCGGATATGCGGAAACGCTGAAGCTCACACTCCTGGAGGGACGCTTCTTCACACCGGCCGATGCCGTGCCCAACCGTCCGGTCTACATCATCGACGAGACCTTCGCGAAAAAGTATTTTCCGGGACGGTCGGCGCTGGGCGGTCGCTTCACCTTTGGAGGGCGCCCGGAGAAGGACGCCGATTGGCCCACCGTCATCGGTGTCGTGAAAAACGTGCCTCACAACGGCGTCGAAGACCGCAGCGGCCTGCCTTTTATTTATCAACCGCTGCTGGGACGCTCCGGCGGTTTGACCCTATTCCTCAGAACCGAACGTCCCGCCCCCGAAATCCTGCCCGTAATTCGAGAGAAGCTCAGGACCATCGATCCCGCCATTCCCCTCTTCGACACCGGCTCGCTGCAGTCGTTCATCGACCTGTCGTTCAACCACCGCCGGTCCATCATGATCCTGCTCGTCAGCTTCGCCCTGCTTGCCCTCTTCCTGTCCGCGATCGGTATCTACGGCGTGCTCGCTTACGACGTCAGCCAGCGGACCCGCGAAATCGGGATCCGTGGAGCCATCGGTGCCGGCCGCGGGCAGATCATCGGCATGATTCTCCAACAAGGGCTGTGGAAAGCCGTCGCCGGACTGGTGGTCGGGATGATTGGAGCCATGCTGCTCAGTCGCTCCATGGGCTCGCTGCTCTTCGACGTCAAACCCACGGATCCCTTCGCCTACGCTTCGGTCGCCCTGCTGCTGCTCGCCGTCGCCGCCCTTGCCAGCTATCTCCCGGCCCGGCGCGCCGCCAAGATCGACCCCATGGTCGCCTTGCGCGACGAGTAGGCTGCAGTCACCGCACAACGGCCCCACCCTTTCGGCGGGCCGAAACTGACGGATCGGACGACAGCGATGTCGATGGTCTTTACAGACTTAAAGGATCCAACGCGAATAAGCGCATCTACTGGAAACTGTAAGCTATTCACCTAGAATGTCCTCCAGCTTCGAAACCACGGCCGTAACAAAATGGCGCATACTCTGCTAACAGGGAGGGTGAAGGGAACGATGGTCGTTCCTTCGAAACACCCGCTACAATGCTCTCTGCCCTAAGTGTATTGATGGCCGTCCCGGCGGCGGCCGTACCTGATTCCGGTTCCACCGCGCTCTTGTTCGGCGCCGCCGTCATCGGCGCGGGACTGATTGCCCGTTTTCTCAAGAATCGAAAGTCCTGATCCCGTCCCACTCCTCACCCTCGGCCCACCCATGCTCTCCGCCCTCTGTACGGTTCTAGCTACCAACTTCGTCCCGGTGCCTGACTCGGGCGCCACGGGCTTCCTGCTCGGAGCGGCCGTCATTGGTGCCGGCCTTATCGCCCGATTCGTCAAGAATCGAAAGTCCTGAGCCCTTCCCACTCCTCACTCTCGGCCCACCCATGCTCTCCTCCTTCTGCTCGTTCTTCGCTTCCCTCAATATTGCGGTGCCTGACTCGGGCTCCACGGGGCTCTTGCTCGGAGCGGCCGTCATTGGCGCCGGTTTCCTGGCCCGCTTCTTGAAGAACCGTAAGTCCTGACGTCCCCGTCGTTTTCTCTCTCCAGCCACACCTATGCTCACCGCTGCTTCCTCCGTTCTTGCCTCCTTTGTTGTCTCTGTACCCGATTCCGGCTCAACCGGTTTCCTGCTTGGAGCTGCGATTCTCGGGGCTGGGTTCCTGGCTCGTTTCCTGAAAAACAGAAAATCCTGAAAGTCGCGCCGGCCGCACCTCTGTTCAGCGGAAAGGTCGGGGATCCTGACAGACTGGGTGCTCCACGGACGGTGATCGCTCCCCGAAACGGCACCCACTCCATTTTTTGATCCAGTCAACGCCCATTCCACACCTCGGTCGTGGAGTGGCTCACGCCATGCTAACCCACTGACAGACGGACACCCAGGCCGTCTTCAACTCCCCCCCCAACTCGTATGCTCTCCGCCATCGCTCCTGTCCTCGCTTCTGCCGTGACCCAATCCGTACCCGATTCCGGCGCCACCGGTCTCCTTCTCGGCGCCGCCGTGATTGGCGCCGGTCTTATCGCTCGATTCCTGAGAAATCGGAAATCCTGAAATCTCCCTTTCTTTGTGCGGTTTGCCGCCCAGGCCCTCGGGCCTGGGCGTTTTTTTGTCCCGGCGAAGGGACCCGCCTGCTGACGACATTGCAGCGCTGGCTGAGTTGGACCTCAGCTTCTCAGTTGGAGCAATTTGATCCGTTCGTAAACCACGGATGGACAAAGATAAACACGGATTTGGAGCAGGTGCAGTATTTCACCCGCAATGGGGTAAGCCGGTCCTTGCACAGCCGCAATGTATCCGTGTTCCTCTGTGGCCATCCGTGGTTTAATCGAGGTTTTAAAACTCAATCCTGCGAGCTGTCTCCAGGTTTCGGTGCGGGTGACGGACCCACCGCCGCTGTTTCCGTTTTCGGACTGCGTCGCCGGATCCGGAAGGGTTCCCACAGGCGACCCCAAAGATCCTTCGGATAGTCCTGCTGGCCTTCAAATCCAAACGCCGCCGGCGCGTTCCGGTCCTTTGGCCAATAGGCGGTGCCAAAGAGCCAGTCCCAGAGGACCAGATTTACGCCGAAATTCTGTCCGCCTCGGCCGTGCATTTCGACATCGTGATGCCAGGCGTGAAAGCGCGGCGAGGTGATCACATAACGCAGGGGCCCGAAACCCCACGGCAGGTTGGCATGACTGAGCTCCTGGGCCAGCAAGCCGATGATCACCACGGCAAAGATGACGCGGTCATCGACTCCCAGCACCACCAGCGGCAGGTAGATGATCAGTTTGTGCAGGACAATTTCACCCCAATGGGAGCGAAAGGTCGCCGCCCAGTCGAGTTGCTCCACCGAGTGGTGCAGGACATGGAAACGCCAAAGCCAGGGATTGAGGTGCATCCAGCGATGCACCGTCCACTCGATCAGATCCTTGACCACGAAAACCGTGACAAACTGCAGCCACACCGGCCAATCCGAGATGAGTCGCGCTGTCTGCGGAGTGGGCAGTCCGAGGTGCAGGAGGGTCGCATCCAGCCAGCCGACCACCCAGACCGACGCCAGCGCCAGCATCCAGGAAATGTACTGGGTATTCAGCACCATCCAAACCAAGTCCTGAACCAAATCATCCCGCACCACCGCCTGGTCGCGCCGGGCCGCCGCCACGCGCTCGAGCAGAAAGACCATGGCGGAGATGGCGAGCAGCCAGAAGTAGTACTTGAAGTAGAGCGGCATGGGCGAGGCGCGTTCAGCGTTTCGGCAGTGCGAACGCCACGTAGGCATCCCCGCTCGGCGTACCCATCTTGCCCCCGCCGCAGGCGATGATCAGGTACTGGCGGCCACCCACCTCATAGGTCGAGGGTGTCGCATAGCCGCCGGCCGGGAGCCGGGTCTTCCACAGCTCGCGTCCGGTCTTGCGATCAAACGCCCGGAAATGCTCGTCCCGACTGGCGCCGATGAACAGCACCCCGCCGGCCGTGATGAGAGGGCCGCCATAGTTTTCGGTCCCGGTCGGAGGCACTCCTTTGGCCGAGAGCTCCGCGTATTCGCCGAGGGGCACACGCCAAAGAAAGTCGCCGGTATTCAGGTCGATGGCATTGAGGGTGCCCCAGGGTGGCTTGACGGCCGGGTAACCGTCGGGATCGAGAAAGCGATTGTAGCCCGTGTGCGTGTAGGGCGGCGGGACATAACCGCCCTTGGCCTGGTCGGATACATACGTCACCCAGCTCGGCGCCGCCGGGGCTGGAGCGACCGGCGCGGCTCCGGCGCGGCTGGCCGCGGGTGATTCAGGTTCACCCAGCAGGTACCCGACCACGGCTTCGCGCTGCTTTTCACTGAGAAATCCCCAGGGCGGCATGACAGCGCGGCCCTTGGTCACCACTTCAAGCGCCTGCTCCCGGTTGAGCCGGGTCTTGAGCTCGACCAGCGACGGAATGTTCGCCGCGGCATTGCCCTTCCGATCCGCCCCGTGGCAACCCGTGCAGTTTTGCAGATAGACTTGCTGCCCGAGCGACGTCGCCCCACCCGACTCGATCATGGCCAGGATCCAGGGCATTTCGTTGGCATTGACGTAGAGCACGCCTTCCGGATCCACCGCCGCCCCACCCCACTCCGCCCCGCCGTCAAATCCGGGAAAAATGATCGTGCCCTCACGGCTGGGCGGCGCAAACCGGGTGTGCGGCCTCACCCGAGAGAAACGCTCAAGCACGGCGCGTCGCGCCTCCGGAGTGCGCTGGGTGACCTCATCGGCCGTGAACAACTGGCGCGCAAACGGCGCGGGTTTGAGCGGCAACACCTGGGTTGTGGCGGTCAATTCGCCCGCCAGATCGGAACTGGGCACCGGGATCTCTTCGAGCGGGAAAAGCGGCTGCCCCGTTTCGCGGTGAAAGACAAAGACGTGTCCCGATTTGGTCACCTGCGCCACAGCCGGCACCTCGCGACCGTCGCGCCGAACGGTGAGGAGCGTCGGCGGCGCCGGGGGATCCCGGTCCCACACATCGTGTTTCACAAACTGAAAATGCCACACACGACGGCCCGTGGCCGCTTCGAGCGCCACGAGGCAGTTCGAGTAGAGATTGTCGCCGTGGCGATCACCGCCCCAGAAGTCGAACGCGGCTGAACCCACCGGACAAAACAGGAGACCCCGCTCTTCATCCACGGTCATACCGGCCCAGACATTTGCACCGCCGACCCGCGTCCACGCGTCCGCGGGCCAGGTTTCGTAGCCAGGCTCACCGGGACTCGGGATGGTGTTGAACCTCCAGACCAGTTTGCCAGTGCGGACATCGAAGGCCCGAATGTGCCCCGGCGCCGCCGGGCCCGGACCTTCCCCCACGCGCATGCCCATGATGATGAGGTCACGAAACACCACGCCCGGGGTGTTGGCCTGGATGGCCAGGCCGGTGACGTCGCGGCCGAGCCCTTCACTCAGGTCCACCCGTCCCTCGCGTCCAAAATCGGGAATCAGTTTGCCGGTGCGCGCGTCGAGCGCATGCAGCCAGCGTCCAGCGCTGAAGAGGATCCGACGCTCCTTGCCCTCCGACCACGTGGCGAGTCCGCGATTGACTCCATTGGCATCGACCGGCTCGAAGCGCCACAGCTCACGTCCCGTCGCAGCGTCGAGCGCCGCCACCTTCAGCTGGGGCGTGGTCGCAAACACGACCCCGTCGATGATGAGTGGATTGCACTGCATCTGGGTCTTGTTGTCTCGGGCATCGCCTGACTTCCAGATCCAGGCCACCTCAAGCTGGCCGACGTTCTGCGGGGTGATCTCGGAGAGCGTGGAGTAGTGGCTCGCGCCCTTGTCGCCCAGGTAGGTGGACCAGTTGGCCCCGGCCGCCCCGTTCAGGCGCACCGCCGTCCACTGCGCCACCAATACCAGCACGATCAGCACGAGGGGTCTTCGCATCGGCCAACAATGAACGCGTTTGGCTCGCTTCGCCAAGCCGAGAACAGCGACCTACCCCGGCGCCCCACTCGATCCCAGGGGGTGCGCGGGCGAACTTCAGCCTTTGAGCGGTAGGAAAATATCAACCGTTCGATCGGTCGGCGCCGCGCCCGGCGCGAGGGGGCGGTAGAGCTCGAAGGCCCCGGCGTTGCTCTGCTTCAACTTGCGGTGACGGGTGATCTGGTTGGCGACACTCCAGCCGTTGCCGAGGTGATGATACGCCCCCTGGAACTCGACGCGAAACGCACGAACCGCCGGCAGGCTCCACTCGGCCAACTCCGTTCCCTGCGGCAGCGTCGCCGCGTCCGGCACCAGGCGGCCGATGATGAAGTCCAGCCGGCCCGTCTTCACGGCGAGGCGATGGTACACCGCGATGCCCTCGCCCGTCACCGGCAGCCCATGCTTTCGGAAGAGCTGCTCGCACCGATCCATCGCGGGCGGAGCGATCGAGCCCACCTCTTCCAGGTGAGCGCTGGCGCGTACCCCGAACATGCGCAACGGCCCGACCGGCGTGATCCCGTGGGGGGTGGTCTTGGACTCGATTTTCCCGGTCTCGATCCAGTCCTTCACCATCAGCAGTCCACGATGATAGTCCTGACCCACGAACGTCTTCAGCATCGGGATCATCCAAAACAGAAACCATGGCAGGCTCCCGCTCATGCGCCAGGTCAGCACGGCCCCGGCGGGACTCGGCTGCAGCTCGAACTCGACGTTCGCCCTCGACTTGAACGGCTTCAAGAAGCGGAGTTCGATCTCCAGGCGCCGGTCGCACTCCACCTTGCGGAACTCCATCTCGCCGGCCCCCGACACGTCGCCGGACCACGCGTAACCTGATCCCACGCTCCCGGGCGGGCCCGAGACGCGGACGGAAGCTCCGGGGTCGGCAATGAGCCAGGGCGACCAGGTCGACCACGTGTTGAAATCCGCCACCACTGAGAACACCCGCGAGGGTGGCGCCGAAACCGCAATGGATCGATCGACCTGATACGCTGGCATGAGCCCACGTCTGGTCGATGGGACGCACCGGGTCCAGCCCAAGTGTAACGAGTGGCTCACCGCACACCTCGCTCTCCTCCCCGGCCCCAGGAGCTGCCTTCGCGACCACGCATCGGTTCCTGCGCCGACCGGCTGCACACCTTCGGTCAGCAACCGACCGAGAGGCAGCTCGCGGCGTGAACAAAATCGGCGATTGGGGACGACTGCCGCTCCGGGGTCCTCGCCGCCCGGCGACCCGCGACCTCCACGGAGACAGACCTCGTTTTTCCGTCCGCTTCCGCGCAGCGAGCTCGCGGCCGGAGGGGACTGCGGAACGGTCTTGAAATCGGCATCTATTCCGCCATTTTGCGACGCAGAATGGCATTCATTCCGCGAATCTTCACACCGGGCCGGGAACACTTTTTCCTGCTGGGGCCGCGCGGCACGGGTAAAACGCTGTGGTCCACCCGTCACTATCCCCGGGCACTGCGGATCGATCTGCTGGATCCGGAAACGCTGCGGCTGCTGTCCGCCCGGCCAGAGCGCCTCATCGAACTCGTGGAGGGCAACCGGGACAAACCCCAGGTCATCATTGATGAGGTGCAAAAGCTGCCTGATTTGCTGGAGGTTGTGCACCTGTTGATCGAGCGCAAAACCGGTCAGCAATTCATTCTGACAGGTTCGAGCGCCCGGAAGCTGCGCCGACAGGGCGTAAATCTCCTAGGCGGACGAGCGGCGCAGAAGCATCTGCATCCCTATCTGGCGGCGGAGTTGGGCAAACAGTTCTCGCTGACCGCAGCGTTGCGTCAGGGCATGTTGCCGCTGGTGTGGGCCGCTGACAATCCAGCCGACATTTTGAAGGCCTACAACGGTCTCTACCTGCGCGAGGAAGTGCAGATGGAGGGGCTCGTGCGGAACATCGGTTCGTTTGCACGTTTTCTTGAGTCGTTGAGTTTCTCGCACGCCAGCGTGCTCAATCTCAGCAACGTCTCCCGCGACTGTCAGGTGAGCCGGAAGACCGTCGAGGGTTATCTGGAAATCCTGGAGGATTTGCTGCTGGGCTTCCGCTTGTCCGTTTTTGCCAAGCGGGCGAAACGTGAATTGGCGGCGCACCCAAAGTTCTATTTTTTCGATGCCGGGGTGTTTCGGGCCAACCGGCCCAGCGGCCCCTTGGATGCCCCCCAGGAAATCGACGGACTGGCGCTGGAGGGATTGGTCGCGCAACACCTCCGCACGTGGTGCGACTATTCGGATGGGAATCACCAGTTGCACTACTGGCAGACCCGTTCGCAGGTCGAGGTCGATTTTGTCATTTACGGCGAATCGGGACTTTACGCGGTGGAGGTGAAGAACTCGACCCAGGTGCGCTCAGACGACTTGCGGGCGCTCAAGAATTTTGCCGACGACTATCCCCAAAGCCAGCGCTACCTCGTCTACCGCGGGAAGGAGCGCATCAAGCGGGATGATGTCCTCTGTTTGCCGGCCGAGTCGTTCTTGTTGGGACTTCGCCCAGGGAAAATTCAGCCGTAAGGAGCCGGCGGCAATTCAACCATCCGCCACCATGGGTTACTCCAGAAAGAGCCCATCCGCACAGTTGCGGGTGGAGTGAAAAACTAGCCCGAACAACTCAAACCGATGAGCCCCCGGCGTCAGTCATCGCTCCCTGCTGACGACAATTGCACTTCCCTGCCTTTGACCGGGAATTTGTAGCGTTTGTTGTTCTGCGTGACGGCCGGCTCGCCTCCGCGGCAGCTCGGCTGATGAACAGGTTAAAACCTAAGGACTGACCCTCTGGATCGGACCCCGCTCCCCCGCTATCGCGGCCTCGCGGCAAGCCCCGTGCTCGCTCCGCCACTTTTCCTCTCCTTCAGACTTGTCCCCCCTCCTCTAAACTCTCTCCATCCCTGCCTCGCTCAGGTGGCTGGTTTTGATTCGACCCTGACT
>JAEUGZ010000041.1 GCA_016794725.1 Opitutaceae bacterium
AAAGTGCTGCCAGCGCGCGTCGCTGCGGTCGCGCAGGCTGCCTGCGGAACTGAGCAGCACCATGGGAAGGTTCGTGCGATGGGGCAGCGCATGAATGCGGGCGGCCAGTTCCAGTCCGTCCATGTCGGGCATTTGCATGTCGAGGATGGCGACATCACAGGCGGCCTCGCTGAGCAAGGCCTGCAGCGCCGCCGGTCCCGATGCGGCCTCGGTGGCGGACATGCCCCAACGCTCGGCCTGGAGCCGGAGGATGCGGCGGTTGACCTCCCCGTCGTCGACAATGAGCACGTGCTTGCGGTGGAGCGCCGCGGGCGCCACCGACGGGCGAATGAGCGCCGGCACCGGGCTCGAGCGGGCCTGGAGGGTGAAGTGAAACGTGGAGCCTGATCCGAGCTTGCTCTCGACCCAGATGCGGCCGCGCATCAGTTCAACCAGGCGCTTCGAAATCGCCAGCCCGAGCCCGGTGCCCCCGTGACGACGGGTGGTGGACGCGTCGATTTGACTGAAGTGCTTGAACAGCCGGTCCATCCGGTCGGACGGGATGCCAGGACCTGTATCCGTAATCTGGAAGTGCAGCTCGTGCCAGGCGCCTCCGGGCGCGTCGGGGGCCGGAGTCGGGGGCGGAACCGGACGGCTGGCGATCGTCACCAGCACGGATCCGTGCTCCGTGAATTTCACCGCATTGCCGACCAGGTTCACCAGGATCTGGCGCAGGCGCGTCACATCTCCAACGATACACTCAGGGGTGTCACCCAGGACGAGGTAGACGACGTCGAGTCCTTTGGCGGTGCTGGTCGGACTGATGAGATCGAGGGTCTGTTCCACGCACTCGCGCAGGTCGAAGGGATGCTCTTCCAGCTCCATGTGTCCCGACTCGATCTTGGAGAAGTCGAGGATGTCGTTGATGAGCACGAGCAGGGAGTCGCCACTGGAGCGGATGGTCTCGACGAAGGCCCTTTGCGATTCGTCGAGGG
This sequence comes from Opitutaceae bacterium, assembly GCA_016794725.1. Classification (GTDB taxonomy): domain Bacteria; phylum Verrucomicrobiota; class Verrucomicrobiia; order Opitutales; family Opitutaceae; genus UBA6669. The sequence continues at coordinate 975 of JAEUGZ010000041.1, forward strand.
GGGTGTCGAGCAGCAGGCTCGTCATGCCGATCACGCCGTTCATGGGGGTGCGGATCTCGTGACTCATGTTGGCGAGGAACGAGGACTTGGCCTGGCTGGCCGCCTCCGCCGACTCCTTGGCGGCCTTGAGCTCCACTTCCATCCGGCTGCGTTCGACGATCTCCGCCGCCAGGCTCTGGTTCGAGGCGGCGAGTTCCGCGGTGCGTTCGAGGACCGCCCGTTCGATCAAGTCGGTGTTCACTTCAAGCTGGGCGCGGCGCTGGGCGATCTCCCGCATCTCTGCCTGACTACGCAGGCAGGTGTAGACCAGAAAGACGTCCTCAAACACCACCCACGCCGTGTGCTCCAGCCAGCGCCAGGGAGCCGCCCCGGCCGCACCGAAGACGGATTGCGGCCAGTACACGCCGCGCAGGAAGTGGTCGAGCGTCACCACCACCGATGCGGTGACGAGGACCCGCCAGTCGCGATAAAAGGCGAGGAACGCCAGTGATCCGAAAATGTGAAAGTGCGTTTCGATCCGTCCTCCGGTGAGGTGCACGAACAAGGCGGATGCAAGCATCTGAGCGATCGCGATGGCGTGGCGCGTCACCGCCTCACCCGGCCGCCAGTAGGCGAAAAGCGTGGGAGGGATGGCCACCATGCCGCCGAGCAGGACCGCGGCCCAGACATGCGTGTTGCTTGGGTTGACGCCGCCGATCCAAGTCTGCGGGGTTATCCAAAGTGCGATCGCAACTCCGGCCAGCCACTGCAACATCAGCAGCCCACCGAAGAGGCGGTCGGTGTGGCGATAGATCCGGTGTTGATGCTCGCGCCAATGCTCGTCGGAGCGGGCCTGGACCTCTGTCTCGTCGGGTGTCGAGGTGAGAGTCATGGCGCCGACCCCGCTGATTCCGTTTGGGATTGTTCCGCGATGCCCGTCCGAACCCCCATGTCTGCCGCTTGTGGCCTCCGTGCCGGCCCTTTTAGGGCAGGGCTGGAACGCCTCGAATCCCGACGGCGAAGAGGAGCGGTTGCATTCAATTGGCGCACGAAACCTGAAGTTTCGGTTCCTTGGCCAGCGACCTTAGCCCTGAATCACGAAGCAAGCCGTTTTCTCAGGCTTATGGCTGTCATTTTGCAACCTTTTGACGCGAGATCGCGAAATGCTGACAGTTGGGGTCGAACCAGCTGAGGTCGGCCGGTTCCTAGGAGGGTCCGTTCAGGGAGAGACCTGCCAGGGAAGTCGATCAAGATCGACGTTGCCGCCAGTCACCAGAAGACCGGCGGAGCGGCCCGCCAGTTTGACGCGCCCTTCGAGGATTGCGGCGTAGGCGACTGCGCCGGAAGGCTCCACCACCACCTTCAATTCCTCCCAAAGGCGGCGCATGGCGGCGATGATGGAGGCTTCGCTCACCGTGACGACGTCGTGCACGTACTCCCGCATGAGACGCAAGTTGGGTTCTCCCACCAGCGTGCGGAGGCCGTCGGCGATCGTCCTGGCGGTTTGCGGAACGACCTGGCCGGCGTGAAAGGACCGAAAAGCGTCGTCGGCCTGCTCGGGTTCCACCGCGATGACCTGGATCGTGGGACTCAGCGCGCGAGCTGCGACCGCGGTTCCGGCCAGGAGCCCGCCGCCACCCACGGGGCACAGGATCAGGTCCAGCTGCGGAAACACGTCCAACAGTTCGAGCGCAGCTGTTCCCTGGCCGGCCATGACCTCGAAATTCTCGTAAGGATGGATGAAGGCGGCTCCCGTTTGTTCGACGATCTGGGCGCTGGTCCGTTCGCGGGCCGATTGCGTGGGTTCGCAGAACGTGATCAATCCCCCGTGCCGTTGAACATTGCGGATCTTCTGTTGAGGCGAATTGGACGGCATCACGATGTAGGCCGGAATTCCACGCAGCCGGGCGGCGCGGGCCAGGGCCGCGGCATGGTTGCCCGAGGAGTGTGTGGCCACACCCCGTGCCGCCACCTCGTCAGGAAGCGCGAACACGGCGTTGGTGGCGCCCCGGGCTTTGAAGGCTCCGATGGCCTGGAGATTTTCACATTTGAAACGCAATGTGCCGCCCGCGTCTTGATCAAGCTGCTCGCTCGAGAGCACTGGGGTACGGATGATGCGGGAGGCAATCCGGGCGTGGGCCTCGCGGATGGCGGCGATCGTGAGCGTGGAAGACATGGACGACAGGCGCATCGCGCGGAGGCGCGACCTCGCCGCGGTCGAGTCCAGACCAGCGGGCGGGGCCGTCAAAGTCGAAATTCAGACGGAAACTCGCCACAGGGGAAAAACTCCCACCATCCCCTGTGCTCCGCCAATGAACGGAAGCCTACGACGCGGGATGGGGTGGGCTGCCCGCTGCGGTCGCGCGAGATGCGATGCGATATCCGCCGCGATTCGGGCCGCTCGTGCACGGCTTGGCATCGGCTTGCGCATTTGGTTCGCCAGATCGTCCGGCCGGTCCTCTGTGGCGAAAAACAAAAAAAGCGGCCGCATCGCTGCGGCCGCTCGACGAGCAAGGGTTTGGCTGCCCAGGCTAGAACTTGATTCGCATGCCCAACTGGACCTGCCAGCGGGAGATCGGCGTATCGTCGGCTGTCACCGGCACACCGTTGAGTGTCGTGGTATTGAAAACGTAGTTCCACGCGCCCTGGCCGCCGTTGGCGGCAGCGTCGAGGGTGGCACCGGCCACCGCGCGGCGGAACGAGAAGGGCACTTCCTCTTGGATGCCCCAGCTGTCGTCGAAGAGGTTGGCGAAGTTTAGCACGTTGGCGAAGAGTTCGGCCCGCACGGACTTAAAGATCGGCAACGCCTGGGTGATCTTCAGGTCGACCGTCTGCAGCCACGGGGAGGTCTCGGTGTTGCGCCCCGGACTGGTGCCCTTGTAGTTCTTGAGCGAGGATGACTCCACGAAGGCGAAGAACGCATCGCGCTGCGCGGTGTCCGCCCAGCGGACCTTGGGATCGCTCGGACCGGTCGGGACGTAGAGCAGGTCGTTGAAGGTGAATCCGTCGCCGTTGGCGTCACCGTAGAAGACCCACGAATACGGACGGCCCGTGCGGGCGATGTAGGTCAGGTTAATCGTGGTCGGGGCCTTCGCGACGAACTCAAACCTCCGGGTGTACGAGGCGACGATGGTGTCGCGGATATTCGTGTTCGAGGTCGAGGCCACATCCTCGTTCGGGTTGAAGACCGCGCGATTCGAGTAGTTGGAGGAGGCGGTGGAGGACGTGATCGGGCTGACTTCGGTGGCGTGGCCGTTGGTCCAGGAGAGCGACCAGGCCCAGTTGTTCTTCATGGGACGGGTCAGCGACAGGGTGAATCCACGGCTGACTCCCTTGGAGGTATTGGTTAGGTAGAAGACGTCCGCGAAGGCCGGCACACGGCGTCGGCCGGTGACGGCGCCCTGAGTGGAGTTCACGACAGCGGAGGCCGGGCCAAAGCGATACCTTCCGTCGGGGGCCAGTCCGGTGCCATTGCCATCGGTGGAGCGGAGGTAGTTGAGGAACTCGGTCTGCACGCCGCTTTCGACCAGGTGGTGGTAGTACTCGGCGGTCAGGGTGAGCCCACCGAACGGAAGTTCGCGGTCAATCGCGATATTGGACTTCCACAGCGAGGGCTGCTTGAACTGATCGTCGGTGATGTTGAGATTCGGGGGCGGATTGGCACTGCCCGGAGCGCGCTGGGTGTTCGGGTCGGGATTGAAGATGATCGACGGCCGTTCCGAGGCCGCAGCGGTGTAGTTATAGACGGTGCCGGCGTTGGAGAATGCGTTGGAGAGCCAAACCGCGGGGTTCTTGCCTTGGAAGAGACCGATGCCGCCGCGGATCTGGGTCTTGCGGTCCTCGGCCAGTTCATAGGTGAAGCCAAGACGCGGGCCGAAGGTGGCATTGTCGGTGTTGGTGCTGTCGTTGCGGGTAATGGCCCGGCCGTTCTCGCTGCGGAAACCGGCGTTGCCGACGCCGTTGGCGAGGGGCGGCTTGCCGTCGATCTTGGGCAGGTCGTAGCGCAGACCGGCGACTAGTGTGAGTTGAGGGGTCGGGCGCCAGGTGTTCTGGATAAAGACCGCGTAGGCGTCGTAGGCCCAGTCGGCGATCGCTTGCTTCAGGGTGAAGCCGGCGTAGGGCTGCTGGAGGACGTAATTGGAGGGAGGCGTGCCCGCCAGCCAGTCGGCGGTGGAGGCGAAGGTGTAGTTGCCCATCGTGTTTTGGATGAAGGCGTTATTATACTTGGTCGACACCAGCTCGCCGCCGAAGGAGAGCACGTGGTCACCCATGGTGTAGTCACCGCTCAACTTCATTTGGGTTTCCTCGGTGGTGATCTGATTGAGCTGCCGGCTGTTCTCGGTGCCGAAGTAGATCGAGCCATTGGTGACGGTGGCGCCGGTGTCCAGACGCTTGCCGCTGATGCCGAGGACCCGCACCATCGGGAAGGCCGCGCCGCGGTTGGACGGGGTACCGTCGAACTCGGTGTAGGAGTACGTGGCCTCCGTGCTGAGTTTTTCGCTCCACTGGCTGTTGAGTTGGGCCGTGTAGCTCTCCGTATTGCGCGGCTGGTCGAACCAGTGATTGCTCAGCGAGGTGTCGAGGGCGGTCGAATAGTTAGCGAAATTTGCGAACTGCCCATAGTTGCGACGGTAGGTGGCCGAGAGGCGTTGAGAATTGGAGATGTTCCAGTCCAGCTTGCCAATGTAGGTTTCCTGTTCGGTCAGGCTGGTGCCTGGGCCACTGAGCGTGCCCGGATCGTACTT
>JAEUGZ010000082.1 GCA_016794725.1 Opitutaceae bacterium
TCGTTTCACGGCCAAAGGACATATCGCCGTAAATGGACCGGACATGAATGCTTCGGTATCGTCGGACGAATGCCACAAGGCAGTGTCTTTGCTCGTCGACAAACTCGATCGTATGCTGAACCGGCGGTCAAAGTACTTTAAAGTGAAGCGTCACCTCACGCAAAGTGTGGATGTTGACGCAGTCATACCCAAAATGGCCTAGGATCTCGATTCATCAAAGTAGCATTTGTTGAGCGCACCCGCCGAACTTCGGTGGGTGTTTTTTTGAGCAGCTGTCGAGATCAAACGATAGCACATCGAAATTTCGACGCCGGCTGCACGATGCTGAAACCGCCCTGAGGGCACTGCAGACTATGCCTTTTTGAGGTGATCACCCACCAGCGCGATGCATTGAATGGCGGCAAGGCCCCACTGCGCGGTGGAATTTGTTGACACTTCGATCGCTTCGTCGACTGGACGGAGTACGGAAGGGCCAACGACACGCCGAATTCCTGGCCCTTCGACCCGCCCGCCGCCCAGACCTCCCCGCGCAAACTCGGCCCAAGCGCGACGCGCCAGCGCGGGATCGCCTCTGCGATGCGCGACAAACGCCGTCAATCGGGCATGGCCTTGTTGCAGACTTACTCCTCGCAGCGGCGAGCCCAATCGTTGGGTTTGCTCCTCTGCCGTCGAATTATACAGTTCGCAATAGTCCAGCCACGCACGCGTGAACTCAGGGATGTCAATAAGTTCCACCAGCTCAGCGCAAACTTCCACCAGACCGAATACAGCGCTGAGGTGAGACACGTTGAGGCGGTCATTCCCGACTCTTCTGAAAGCACCGGTTGCCAATTCAAGGCGTGCACCACCTGTAAAGAACCCACGCGGCTGAGCTGCAATGGACTTCATGCCGGCTTCCAGCCGGTGGCGCATACGCGTATCGCCAGTGCGTTCCCACTCAGTCAACCACGCCGCGGCCAACGCTCCCCAGTCCGTGCCGAATCCAGCGTACACCTCCTTGGCGTTCGGATCAGGTGCGGTAACAACGTCCTGAGCCACCTTTCGATTCGCTTGGACCAAGGCCAGCGCGCGATCCGCCTCGATCTGTTCGCGCATGAGATCCCCCACACGTTCATCTCCGGTGAGATAGTAGTAGTAGCGCCGATTCGCCGCCGTACTGATTCTGAGCTGCTTGGCACTGCACCCCCAATGCAGCACATTATGACGTGATCCGAGGGGCGCAAATCGACCCGAATGATGGACATCAACCTCACCGGTGTGCCGCGTCATCGCCTCTGCAAACCGAAAGACGTCGGCCCGGCCGGTGCGAAGATAGTAATGCCAAAGCCAAAGATCGGTCGAAAGTTCGGAATTGTCCCATGCAAAGCCGCCCACATCATATCGCCACTCGTGGCGATCGGGGTCGTACGTATGCATCACATCCCCGAAGTTCCAGAAACCGTACCATCTGCGCTGCTGTTGCTGACCGACATAGTACCTAAAGTAGGCATCGAGGCCACGATCGATGTCTGCAAACTCCGCACGAGTTGGGTCGAGGGGCGACCAAAGGCCTCCAAAGACTCCGCTTTTGTGCAAATGTTCAGGCGTAGTGGTCAACTGACCGGGTGTGCGGACGGCTTCTGCCATCCCAGAAAAGACATCCACCGACGGGGTAGCCGGCAGAGCCCACACCATCAACTCGCTCGTCCGGGCAACTCCCCGGGGTGAATCGAATCCCGGCTCGTAATCTTCGTAGGTGACTTCCAACCCTTCCAGCTGCTTGGCGTAGGTATCCTGCCCCATTCCATCATGGTAGGGTCGTAAATCCATTGATCCTGCCCTGGGTGCCCAAAGCCAAGCGGTCAAGGTAGCGACGCTCTCGATTGCGGACCGAATATCAAGCTGCCCGGGGTAACTCTGCCAAAAATTCCGTATTCCCATGGCAATGCCTCCCGCCGGCGTGCCCACATAGACCAGGCCACCGGCCTGCTGTCCTCGCGCCGAATTGAGCCAGGTAAAGCCCTCGCGAGTGCGTTTGTAGAGCTCGTAGCCGTCGCTGTTCGCCTGAAACAAAGTCCAGTCTCCAAATGCGGGAATGTAATCCAATCGACTGCTCACCCGTCGATCCCACGTAGCCAGGGGAGGAGTTGCCACACCCGTACGTTGTGCCGCCCGCACCGTTGCACCTGGATCTCGTCTCAATCCGGTCAAGCCCCGAACTGCCTCCGCGAACACACCATTGTCCTGTCCGGAAAAACGCACATGCCGGTCATGAAGTGCGCCGCGCATTGGAACATCCCAACGCAAACCGATGCCCGCCACCACATCCTTTGAGGGATCTCCCTCGTAGATGAGGGTGTGCAGAATGCGCATGACGCTCCCGCCCGCATAGAAATATATCCTTACGCAAAAACGCAACCACCCTTCACCCACTGCACCCGCAAGGGAATGCCGTCCCTCCAAACGCAGGACGGCTCGGACCGGCCCCTGTTGTTCCACCACGACAGCTGAAGTGATGCCCGGAATTTCTTCGCGGCGACGCGCCCCATCGACCGCGATCGATTCCTGAAGGAGTACCAGGCGACCACGCTGCGCAGCCATGATGGTTCCACTCTCCAGGCTCTCGAACAGTACGGCGCCGGATTTGTTGACCCGACATCGCATCGTTCCGGTATCCACCGTGAATGCCTGCGGACTTTCGGTGACTCGCACTGGTATCGCAGGCGCCATTCCCTTTGTCCGGGAAAGAACAAACTGGTGCTCTGCCGAAACCTCCGCCGCTGCGGCGTGAGCTGTCCACTTCAGCGATCCGTCGGGCCAGGTTGCAAGCGGCCAGCTTTGGATCGGGTATTCAACCCCCGCATTCGAATGCAGCGCGAACTCGGATCCGACGGGCGCTTTCCCACGCGGCCAAGCAACCCCCCAAGTGCTCCCCGTCGAACAACGGGGGGGCTTGCTGTCCAGCCATCGCACCGACGCACCTGTGGATGGACCGGGCGGTCTGGCGGGGAGCGTCGAGGACGTCTCGCCGACCAGGCTCGGCTGAACCACAACACCCGTCGCTGCCGCCATGAGCGCGGACTTTTGAACAAATTGCCGTCTCGTGAGTGGAGGTGGGATTTTCATGATTGGGGTTGGGTCACTCAAGATGGAAGACTTCCCTTAACTCAGAGGAAATTGGACTCGAATCAGAATGAGATGGCATGATGTCTTTCATGTGCACCCACCACCTCTGGCATTCGGGAGTCGAAGCGATCGCAGCCCAGCGGGCTTCATCCTCCACCTCGACGTAACCAAACAGTCGTCGCGTTTCCTCATGAAGGAAGATGGAGTAGGAACGCACACCGTGCCGCTTAAGAACGTGTTCAAGTTCAGGCCATATTGGACGGTGTCGGCGTTCGTATTCGGCTTCGTTTCCGGGATGGACCGACATGACAAAGGCTTTTCGAATCATGATTGGAAGCAACTTGGGGTCATTCAGGCTGTACGGGCGACCTTCACAAAGCCACCCCTATCAAACGGGAGTAGAGCACAGCTTCTTCAAAACGACTGCCCTCGCACAATCTGACAGTCCTTTTTTCGTTGAGTCGGGAAAGCGATACGCGCTCTGTCTGTGGGCATGGCAGCCCCAACCCTGCGTACCCTTGCTCGCGAATTGGGACTTTCTCGCACCACCGTTTCTGACGCACTCTGTGGATCGCATCGGGTAAAGGCAGAGACCGCGGCCCGAGTACGGGCGGCCGCAAAGGCTGCCGGTTACGAACGAAACCCATTGACGGGAGCGGTGATGTCGCAGCTTAGGCGATCCCGCGGCCAGCATTTCAGAGGCGTTCTTGCGGCCGTTGAGATCGTTGAGCCCGTACATAGCCCGCTCGCCCAACGCTACAACGATGCACTCATGTCCGGAATCCTGGCCCGCGCCGGAGAATTGGGATTCAACGTTGAACGGTTTGTGGTCGGCCCTCAAGGCGTGCGTCTAAATCGGCTCGACACAATCCTTCATACGCGAGGAATCCAAGGCTTGATCCTCCTTCCAGCTTCGGGATTCCCGGATCTGAGTGCGCTGAGTTGGAATCGCTATACTGCAGTCTACG
>JAEUGZ010000086.1 GCA_016794725.1 Opitutaceae bacterium
GAGTACCTGATCGAGCTCATTCAGGAGCGTTTCGCACCGACCGGCCCGGCCCGGGTCCTTGACCTGGGTACGGGCACCGGAGCGTTGGCGCTGGGACTGGCCCGGACCCTGCCGACCGTGGAGGTGGTCGCGGTGGATGCAAGTCGTGAGGCGCTGGCTCTGGCCCGCGAGAACACCGAGCGGGCAGGCTTGAGCGAACGGGTGCGGCTGATCGAGTCCGATTGGTTCGGATCGCTTGAACCGGGACTCACGTTTGATCTGATCGTTGCCAATCCCCCCTATTTGACCACCCAGGAGGTGGCTGAGACCCAGCCTGAAGTGCGCGAATTTGAGCCCCAGCGCGCCTTGGGTTCAGGTGCCGATGGGTTGAATGACCTGCGGCGGATCATGGACGGTGCCCCGGTCTGGCTCACGTCCGGCGGCTTGCTCGCGCTGGAGACAGGCATCGGACATCACGCGGCGCTGGCCGAGCTGGCCAGGAAAACAGGGTGGGCCGGCTTCGAGTCGAAACCCGACCTGACGGGTCGCGACCGTTATGTTTTTCTCCGAAGGACGCTCCCTTCGGTGGTCGTTGGAGGCGGGCTCGTTGAGCCCTCGGGGTAGATTTCCGATCGCCGAAGGCGCGCCCAAGGCGCGTCGCGGCCTCGGCGAGGCCACCTCCAACGGAGGGGGCGTGCTGCGTTCCTCAGGCGCCGGCTTCGATCGGGGCGGCGTGACGGTTCCGCCAGCGATCGAGCACCCGGCGGTAGATCGCATCGGGTGACAGGCCATGTTGCGCTCGTAGTGCCTGGACCGAGCTGCCATGGTCGACAAACCGGTCCGGCCATCCGATGCGTTCAACGGTGGTGGAGCAATCCGCTTCCTGCAGGACCTCCAGCACGGCGCTGCCAAAGCCTCCGGAGACCACGTGGTCCTCCATCGTCACCAGCATGGGAATACAGGCGGCGTGGCTGAGCAGGAGCGTCCGATCGAGCGGTTTGACGAACCGGGCATTGACCACTCCGACGCTCAGGCCCTCGTCGCGCGCGAGCCGTTCGGCCAGTTCAAATGCGTCTGCGACGCAGGTGCCAAGCGCCCAGATCATGATATTCGAACCCTCGCGGAGCACCTCCGCGTGGCCGACGGGCAGCAGGGCGGGCTTGTCCTTGATCTTGACGCCGCGTCCGGCCCCCCGGGGATAGCGGATGAAGGCTGGCGCGTTCAGGGCCAGGCCGGTGTGCAGCATGTCGACCAGTTCGTCCTCATCCTTGGGCTGCATCAGGGTGGCGTTCGGAATGCACCTCAGGTAGGCCAGATCAAAGATGCCGTGGTGGGTGGGCCCGTCGTTGGGTGAGAGCCCGGCCCGATCGAGGCAGAACACGACCGGAAGGTTCTGGAGCGCAACGTCGTGCACGATCTGGTCGTATCCGCGTTGCAGGAACGTCGAGTAGACGGCGACCACGGGTTTGATGCCCTTGGTGGCGAGACCGGCGGCGAAGATGACAGCGTGTTCCTCGGCAATGCCGACGTCGAAAAACTGCCGGGGACATTCGTTCGCCAGGTAGGTCAGTCCGGTGCCGCTCGGCATCGCACCGGTGATGCCGACGATGCGCGCATCCGCCTTGGCAAAGCGGGCCAGCGCCTGGCCGAACACGTCCTGGTAATTGGGCGGGGTTCCGACGGCGGGTTTGATGCTCTCGCCGGTCTGTGGATCGAAGGCACCGAGGCCGTGGAACTTCTCCGGATGCAACATCGCGGCCTCCAGCCCCTGACCTTTCTTGGTCAGCACATGGAGAAGGATCGGAACGTCACACTGCCGCGCAAATTCCAGGTTCTTGATCAGCTCCTCCAGGTTGTGCCCATCGATCGGCCCGAGGTAACGCAGCCCGAATTTCTCGAAAAGCGAAGACTCCACGAAGAAGTCCTTGGTCTCGCGCTTCCACTTCATGTACACCCGGTGCATGTCGTTTCCGCCGGGCAGCGACGTGAAGAATCTCTCCAGATCGTGATGAATCTTGTTGTAGGTCCGGTTGGTGGAGAGCCGGTTGAGGTACTTGGAGATTGCTCCGACATTCTTGGCAATCGACCACTCATTGTCGTTGAGCACGACAATCAGACGTTTGGTTGAGGCGACGACGTTGTTCAGCGCCTCCAAGGTGACTCCGCAGGTGAAGGCAGCGTCGCCGCAGATCGCGACGACATGCTCGTCGGTGCCGCGCAAGTCGCGCGCGCTGGCCATGCCCAGGGCCGCACTGAGGGCGGTGCCCGCGTGGCCGGCGCCGAAGGCGTCGTGCGGACTTTCGTGCCGCATCAAGAATCCGCTCGCGCCACCGGACTGACGCAGTTTTCGGAAAAAATCTCCGCCGCGTCCGGTCACGAGTTTGTGCACGTAGCCCTGGTGGGCCACATCGAAGACGAAGGAGTCGGTGGGAGAATCAAAAACGCGATGCAGTGCCAGAGTCAGCTCCACCACCCCGAGATTGGGTCCAACGTGACCTCCGTTCCGGGAGGTCACCTGAATGATTTCGTCGCGAATTTCCGCGGCCAGCTGTGTCAACTGGGTGGCAGACAGACCTTTCACATCGGCCGGACTGCGCACGTCATCGAGCAGGCGCGGTGGTGGGAGTGACGAGGCCGAAGAGTCGGCGGGGGACGAGTTCATCAACGGAAGGGGCAGGAAGACTCCCTGGATCAGGAGCTGCCGCGGTCGCTCTCAAACGCAACAAAGGAGGCGGCGCCGTCCTTTTGTTTCTTCAGGAGTTCGATCTTGAGTTCGGCGTCCTTGAGACGCGCCTCGCAGACCTTGAGGAGCTGGTTCCCTTCCTCAAATCGGGAGAGCAGATCGGCCAAGGCGATATCCCCCGACTCCATGGATTCCACAATCCCTTCCAACCGCTCCAAGGCGGTTTCAAATGAAAGGGATGGAGCGGTTTCGGAATCCACGGCGCGACTGTAGGCCCTTGCGACCTCGTTTCAATCCCGGTTTGGAGGGAAACCCTCATTCCTCCAGGTGGGGTGGGCAACCCTCGGTCCCTCGCTTGTGCGGCCTTCCAATCAGCCTAGAAACCGCGATTCAACCATGGAGGAACACGGATCAACACGGATACAAACGAGTTGAGCCAAAGTGGTCATTCACCTGGTGGGTGAAGCACTCTCCACGCTCCAAATCCGCGTTTATCTGTGTTCATCCGTGGTTTATGAACGGATCGATTCGTTTAAACTGCGGAAAACAAGGCTAACTGCAAGGATCATGCAGGCTGGAAGGGCGTTGCGACGGTTTGGGAGAGCTCGCGCGCGGGCATGAGTGCCACCCGTCCAAGGGAACCGGACTGTTCGCTCCTCTCTTGTGGCCTGGCAGCCTAGGTCTTGGGTGGGCGAATCGCGCCTATTGCCGCACCGGCACGTGGCGTGCCGCCAAGTGGGATTTGACCTGCGGAATCGTCAAGGTTCCGAAGTGGAAAAGGCTGGCGGCCAGCACCGCGCTCGCGTGCCCATCCTGAAGGGCGTCGTAAAAGTGATCCAGGGTGCCGGCGCCGCCGCTGGCGATGACGGGAACGGAAACGGCATCGCTGACCGCGCGGGTCAGGGCACAATCGTAACCGGCCTGCGTGCCGTCGGCATCCATGCTGGTCAGCAGCACCTCTCCGGCGCCGAGTTCCACCGCGCGACGCGCCCAGGCGACGGCATCAAGTCCGGCTGGGTTGCGACCGCCATGGGTGTAGACCTGCCAGGAGCGCCCGTCCGGCTCACGTTTGGCGTCAATCGCGACGACAATGCACTGGGCGCCGAATCGGTCCGAGGCGGCGTGGATCAACGACGGATCCTTGATGGCCGACGTATTGAGCGAGACCTTGTCCGCGCCGGCTCTGAGCATGGCCTCAATATCCGCCACCGAACGCAGTCCGCCGCCGACGGTCAGGGGCATGAAGCACTGCTCGGCGGTGGCAGCGACCACATCGTGCATGATTCGGCGGCCGTCACTTGACGCGGTGATGTCGAGGAAGACGAGTTCGTCGGCTCCCTGCGCGTCATAAGCCTTGGCGCACTGCACTGGGTCGCCGGCGTCGCGCAGCTCCTGGAACTTGATGCCCTTGACCACGCGTCCGTTGGTGACGTCGAGGCAGGGGATGATGCGGCGGGTGAGCACGGCGGATGGCGGTGTCGAATGGATACAAGAAACCTGAACGGCTCGTCCGCGCCCGGTCTACTGCGGGCGGGGCGCGTCGCGCCCCGGAGGCGGGAAGGGCGGCGGACCGGACGGGAGCCGAACTACTGGTCCGTGTGCGTGATGTCCGGTTCGAACTCGACGTTGAGGCGGTAGACCTGGCCCGGACGCATGACCAGCGGATGGTCGCGCACGAGGTACTGCAGGTAATGGATTTTCCCGTAATTGGTGCGGTAGGTCGAGTCGGCGGACACGACTTCGGTTTCGCGCCAGCTCGCCTGGAAATCATTCTTGCTCACTCCGCAGCGATGACCCAGCGGTCCCAGCGCAAGCGCTCCGCTGACGTGGTACTTCGAATGCGGCGCGGCGATGGCGAGCACGTAGCGGAACTTGTCGAGGGTGACCTGCTGCTTGACCGTGTAGGCGAACTCGCAGCCAATCTTGTTGCCGGCGAAGTTCCACTGCACCTTTACGCTGCCGAGCCCCTTGACCATTTCCTCCTTGGTGTCGATCAGCTCGGGCTGTTCGTAGCGGAAGTAGAAACTGTTGCGCAAACCGAGGCCGGTGACGCAGTTCTTGCCGTAGAACGCGGGGATCGTCACATGGTCGCCGAACGTCAGTTCGGGCAGCATGATCGGAGCGTAGACATTGTTCGGCCAGTCAAAGATGCCTGGGCAGTGCGGGAAGGGCAGCGCATCAGCGACGGCTTTGCCACCGCAGGACACGATCGGAATCTGGAAATGAAGGCCGCTGGCAGCGTCCCGATAGAGGAAAACGCCCTGTTCCTTGCGATTCGACTTGTCGAAAATAACGAAGCGACCCGCGGTCTTGGGTGCTTCGAGCTTGGGTGGGACAGCGGGGAGCTGAACGGTTTTGGCCAGACGCGACCACTGGCACAGGTACCGGGCGGCGTCGAAATTCGCCATCCGTGTCGTGTGGTTCGAGTAGGCGGTGCGTTCCTCATCGCGCAGGTCGAGGAACCCGTGCTCCTGGTCCAGGTAGGTCTGGTAGAAGAAGAAGAACAACCGGCGCAGGATGTCGTGGTAGCGCGGGCGCTGATCGTCCGGAATCCAGCCATCTCGCAGGCCCTGTAGAATGAGGGTGATGCAATGCATCTGGCCATAGGCGCCGGCGGCGCGGCCAAAGGCCCAGCCCAGGCCGTCCGCCCGGACCAGATCGGGCATCATGCGAATGTACTTCTCCGCGTACGTGCGCAACGTGGGCAGCTTGCGGTCGCGCACCCCGCTGTTGGCGTGGAGCTGGAGGGCCGAGCGGATGAAGACAAAGGTCATCACCCCGTACAGATTGAAATTGCCACCGAGTCCACTGGTCGAGTCGTCGAAGAAACCGGTGGAACTGGTGTGATTCACCCGTTCAACCATCCGTTCGATCAAACGCGAGGTTTCGTCTTTTTTGGAAAGACCGAAACTGAAGCGGGCCACGGCCTTGGCCACATTGAAGGCCTGCCAGTGATTGTCGTAGTCGCTCCGGTGCAGGAGTTGCTTGTCGATGCGTTGCTGCGTCTCCTCGACCAGGCGTTCCCAGACACTGTTGCGTTCCTTGGACGGACCAAAGCAGAGCAGACCAAGCGAGGCGTAGGCCAGGCCGTTCTCCGCCGCGGGTTCGGTGAACATCTGAGCCGTGACACAACGGGCGGCGAGGTCGACGAGGTCGTACCCCTTCAGGTTCGTTTCGCCCGTGGCGCGAAAGTACTCGCCCAAAGCGTAGGCGGCGTGACCGGGTTCGTCAGGGCGGGGTTGCTCTCCGGGAGCGGAGAGGAGGGTGCCGTCGGGTTGAATGGCATCGAGGTTATGGCCTAGGATCGAACGGGCCATATCGAGGCATTGCTCGGAAAAACTGTGCATGCGTAGGAGTTTGCTGGCGGTCGGCACCGTCCGGCGCACCGCGCGCACGAACGGAAAGGGTGTTTCTTCAGGAAGTCGTCGGTTGGCGCAAGAGGTAATTCTAGGCGTTAGCGGGAGATAAGCTTCAGAAACTCGTCGTTGTTCTTCGTCTTGGAGAGCCGGGCGATCATGGTTTCAGTCGCTTCCTCAACCTTCTGCTGAACCAGGGCCCGGCGGAAAAAGTGGATGGAATCGAGCTTCTTGGGGTCGAGCAGGAGCTCTTCCTTGCGGGTGCCGGACTGCTGAATGTTCACGGCTGGCCACAGGCGCATCTCCGCGCACTTGCGGTCAAGCACGAGATCGCTGTTGCCGGTGCCCTTGAATTCCTGGAAAATCACGTCGTCCATCCGGCTTCCGGTTTCGACGAGAATCGATGCGATGATCGTGAGTGAGCCGGCCTCTTCAGTGCGGCGGGCGGAGGCGAACAGTTGGCGGGGTTTTTCCAGGGCGCGAACGTCGAGACCCCCGGTGCCGGTGCGTCCCGAATTGCGCATCGTGTTGTGCGCTCGAGCCAGACGGGTCAGGGAGTCCAGCAGCAGCACCACGTCGCGGCCGGCTTCGACCAGACGCCGGGCGCGCTCGATCGCCAGATCGGCAATCCGCACGTGGCTCTCGACCTGCTCGTCGTTGGAGGAGGCCCAGATCTCAGCCGGAACACTGCGTTTAAAGTCGGTCACTTCCTCGGGCCGTTCGTCGACGAGCAGCACCATGACGTGACACTCCGGATGGTTCTCGATCACTCCGAGGGCCATGTCCCGCAGCAAGGTGGTTTTGCCCGTGCGCGGCGGGGCCACGATCAGGCCGCGGGTGCCCTTGCCGATCGGACAGAACAGATCGACGACCCGGGTCGTGAGCCGGCCGTCCTTGACCTCCAGTTTCAACTGCTGGGTCGGGGAGACCGTGGTCAGATTGACAAAGTCGTGTTTGGCGCGCCGTTCCTCGAGCGACATCCCGTCAACCGACTCGATGAACTTCATCTTTGGGTTCGGAAATTTTCCTTCGGCGGGGTAGGCCGTGCCACCGATGATCTGTCCGGGTTTCAGCTTGAAGCGACGGATCAGTTCCTTGGGCACAAACGTATCCGAGGGACGCCGTTTGCCGAAGCGAGTCAGGTCGAGCAACTGGCCGTTGCCGCTCTTGGCGACATCAATGTCGAGGATGCCTTCAACCCGGACGAGGTTCTCGATCGGGGGTGAGGGCGGGGTCGGGGAGAGGGGGCGCTCGGCGACGTCGGTGAGAGGGCCATTGACGACGGGCGTCGAGGCGGTGGGGTCCGCGGGGGCGGAAGCAGGCTTATTTTCCATGAAGAATCGAAGGGACAGGGCAAAACAATCAAGTCGCGTGCTTGACGCTTAAAACCTGTCGCGAGATATGAGCTGCGCACGCCGACAGCCGGCGAAACACTCTCAAATCCCCCAACAGCCACAAACGTGTCAGACCAAACGATTACCTCAGTATCCCGAGAACATCGGGTTTTCAGGCCTTCGGCCGAGTTTCAACGCCAAGCAAACCTTGGGAGTTACTCCGCTTATAAGAAGCTTTACGCGGAGTCTGTCAACGCTCCAGAGAAATTTTGGACGCGTCAGGGCAAGGAATTGCTGTCGTGGCGCAAGCCTTTCAAGCAAGCGCTGCGCTGGAAACTCCCTCATGCCAAGTGGTTTGTGGGTGGGCAGCTCAACGTGGCGGAAAATTGCCTGGATCGGCATCTGGGCACGGCGCGCGAAAACAAGGCGGCCATCATTTTCGAGGGTGAACCTGGCGATATCCGGACCCTGACCTACAAACAGCTCCATCGCGAAGTCTGCCGTTTTGCCAACGTGCTCGCGAAATTGGAGGTCAGCAAAGGCGACCGGGTTGCAATCTACATGCCGATGGTGCCGGAGGCCGCCATCGCCATGCTGGCGTGCGCTCGGCTCGGTGCGATCCACACGGTCATTTTCGGCGGTTTCTCCAGCGAGGCGATCAAGGATCGCGTCAATGACTGCCAGGCCAAGGTCGTGATCACCGCCGACGGCGGCTGGCGTCGCGGCAAGGTGGTCGAACTCAAAAGCAACGTCGACCGGGCCGTCGCCGCCACCCCGAGCGTGAAGAGCGTGGTGGTGCTCAAGCGTACTGGAAATCCTGTGACAATGACGGAGGGGCGCGACCTCTGGTGGCACGACCTGGTCGCCCAGGTTCCCGCCGAGCACAAGGCCCGGGGCTTCGACAGCGAGAATCCGCTTTTCATTCTCTACACCTCGGGATCGACCGGGAAGCCCAAGGGCGTGCTGCACACGTCGGCCGGCTACCTGCTCGGCACGACGATCACCTCGAAGTACGTCTTCGACCTGAAGGACACCGACGTCTATTTCTGCACCGCCGACATCGGCTGGATCACCGGCCACAGTTACGTGGTCTACGGGCCTCTTGCCAACGGCGCCACCGTGCTGATGTACGAGGGTGCTCCGAATCAGCCAGGGCCCGACCGGTTCTGGGAAATGATCGACCGCCATGGCGTGACGATCTTCTACACCGCGCCCACGGCCATCCGCGCCTTCATGCGCTGGGGCGACGACCATGTGAAGAAACACAGCCTGCGCTCGCTCCGGCTGCTCGGTTCGGTCGGCGAACCGATCAATCCCGAAGCCTGGATGTGGTATCACACGCTGATTGGAAAGAAACGTTGCCCCATCGTCGACACCTGGTGGCAGACCGAGACCGGAGCCATCATGGTCTCCCCGCTGCCCGGCGTCACTCCGACCAAACCGGGCTCCTGCACGCTGCCGTTTTTCGGGGTCATTCCGAAGGTCCTCGACGAGGCCGGCAAGGAGGTGCCGCGCGGCTCGGGCGGCAAGCTCTTCCTCAAGTCTCCGTGGCCCTCCATGCTCCGGACGCTGTGGGGTGACGACGAGCGCTTCAAGCGGCAGTACTGGAGCGAACTGCCCGGTTACTACTTTGCCGGAGACGGCGCGCGTATCGACGAGGACGGCTACCTCTGGGTGGTCGGCCGCATCGATGATGTGCTCAATGTATCCGGACATCGGATCGGAACGGCCGAGGTGGAGAGCGCCCTGGTGTCGCACCCCTCCGTGGCGGAGGCCGCCGTGGTCGGTCGGCCCGATGAACTGAAGGGTCAGGCTCTGGTGGTGTTTGTCATCGTCAAGACCGGGATCGAGGCCACGAAGGAACTGCGCGAAGAGCTGCGCTCCCATGTGGCCAAGGAGATCGGGTCGCTGGCACGACCCGATGACGTTCGCTTCGCCGCGGGGCTGCCCAAGACGCGGTCGGGCAAGATCATGCGCCGGATCCTCAAGGAGATCGCGGCCGGCGGGGAAGTAAAAGGGGATACCACCACCTTGGAAGACTTCTCCGTCGTTGCTGCGCTTCAGGCGCAAGAGGAATGAGGAAATAGCAGGAAGGCAGGTAGATACGCAATTGATGCAAACATGATGCATTAATTGCTTGATTTGAGGTAGGCGGGATGCTGCAGTGGCGGCTCTCTCGTGCCGCCCTGCCTTCACTTTCCTGATCGAGCGCCGCGTCGGGGCGATGCCCGGCTCGGCTTCTCCCTGCTGGAGGTTGTCTCCGCGCTGGGAATTGTCGCCCTGCTGGCCGCCGCTGGAGTGGGGCTGGCACCGTCGCTCTCCGATCGCAGCGCGAGGGTGCGCGCGGAGGCTGGTCTCGCCGTGCTGGCGTCGGCCCTGGAAGCCTATCGTCTCGCCTGGGGCGACTACCCTCAGACCGGGGCGTGGCCGGCGTTGGTCGGTCCGTCGGGACCGGTGATCGCGGAAACGGCGGAGGCAGGCCTGCACGCCGCCCTCTGCGGCCGGCTCGGCCCGACGCTGCGGCCGGCTCGGGTGGCCGCTTTCCTCGCTCCCGGTGCGGTGCCGACCCTCCTCGGCGCGGAACACGGGAACGATCCGTCGGCAGGCGAGGTCCCGGACGTCTTCGTCGATCCCTGGGGCCGCCCCTATGTGTACGCCTATCGCGCGCCGGACTCCGCGCCCTGGCCGGCTGCGGGGTACTATCTCTATTCGCGCGGGCCCGATGGCGAAGACCAGCCGCCCGCGGGAGGCCGCTACGACGCCTTGCATCCGAAAAACGGAGACAATCTGCATGCGCTTCCCTGAGCGTGAGCCGTATCCGCCGCATGCCGCCGGCTCCCGGGCGGCCTTTTCCCTCGTTGAAGTGCTGGGTGTACTGGCCGTGGTGGCCGTGCTCGCCGGAATCCTGCTCCCGGTCACGGCCCAGGTCCGCGGGTTCGCGCTCAAGGTCCGCACCCGGTCGATGTTTGCCCAGTGGTCTCTGGCGTTTGAGCAGTTCCGCGCCGACACCGGCGCCTACCCCGAGGTCGTGGTGGACGGTCGGCTGGAGGTCACGCGGTTCCTCGGTGCGCTCTGTGCCCAGTCGCCGTCGGGCGGGCCCGCCGCGGCCGAGGACCTCCAGGGCAATGTGCGGCGCACCCGTTACCTGGAAATTGCACCCGATGGATGGATACCGGACGGCCGGGGCGGAGGCGAGCTGGTCGATGGGTTTGGCAACAGCCAGATCGTGGTCCTGATCGACGCGGATGGGGACGGACTGATCCGGGGTGACGAACGGGTGCGACTCGCCCTCGCGCGGGGGAACACTCGAGATGGACTTGCGGGATCACCCCTGCCGACGGATTCGGATCTGGTGGCAGAGGGAGGCGTGATTCGCGCGGGAGTGGCGTTTTATTCCGCAGGACGCGGACAGGCAGGGAGCGATTATGTACTCAGTTGGAAATAGTCCCATGCGTCACTCCCCACGCATTGCGGTGCGGTGCCGCACAGCTCGGCCTCGCGGGTTCAGCCTGGTTGAACTCGTGGTGGTGCTCGCGTTGGCGGCGCTGGCGCTCGGTGCAGGCGCGCGGGCGCTGGCCGAGCGGAACCCGGGCCCTGCCTTGGTCGCCGCGCAGCAACTCGTGGCCGCGGTGCTGACGTCTGCCCGGGTGGAGGCGCTCGCCACCGGAGTCACGACGCGGGTGCTGGTGCCGGCCGATCATCCGGAGGGAGGCGAGCCGGAGTTTCGACTCCGACAGTTGCAGGTGGTCAGCCGCCAACCTGACGGCACCTGGCGTGCGGTGACACGTGGGATGGTCCTTCCCCGGCCCGCACTCGTGGTGCCGCCAAGTCCACCGCCGCTGGTGTCCGGTGCCCTGTGGGGCAGTGCACCTGTCTCCTCGTTCGCCGGAGAGGCCACCCTGCAGGTGGTGGATGCGGCCGGTGCGCGGACGCTTCGGGCCTGCTATGTGGAATTCAGTCCTCGTGGAACCTCGCCCGTGGCGACGGTTGTCCTTGCTCCGGGCGAAAACGCTCCTCCGTCTCGGGACGCGCGCCTGCGTTTCCGCGAACCGCGCGATGTGCGCGGCGTAAAGCTCAGCCAATACGGGGCCCAGACCCTGCTCGACCATGCTGACGCGTTCTAGTGCGGAGAGGATGCGGCCGCGAAAGGGCTTCACCCTGGTGGAATCGATCATTGCACTCAGCCTTGCGGCTGGCGGTTTGACCATGGCCGCGTCCCTGCTTGCCGCCTTGGTTTCCCAGTCGAGGCGGCTCGACGAAAACCGTGCAGCGGGAGTGGCGTTGCTGACGGTCGAAGCGCATCTGAAATCCCTCGTTCCCGAAACCTGGTGTCCCGATCCAGTTCGAGAGGAGGGTTGGGAGGTGGCGGTGGATCGCTTGCGTCGCCAGCGCTGGCGGGTGGATCGGAGCGGACTGCGTCCAATCGGAGAGGCAGGCGGGGCGGAGACGCGGGCTTCCGCGCAGCCCGAATCAGCCGCCTTCTTTGAAGTCGCGGTGATTCCCTGCGGACCGGATGGACGGCAGGACCCTGTCCTTGGCGGTGGTGCGGTCCCCTGCGCGATTCAGGTCTCCTGGCCGGTCCGGGATGGCCGTGGACGGCTGATCACGGAGGAGCGGCGCAGCCGGCGTCTCGTTCTTGGAGTATTCCGGCCATGACTCCGTCTTTGCCAGGCCGCCGGCGCCACCCTTCTGTGGCGTTTACGCTGGTGGAACTCCTGATGGCGCTGGTGGTATCCGGCATTCTCGTCGCGGCGCTGACCGCCGCCGCGCGACATCTGCTTCAGGCATGGCAGGAAACAGCGGGGCGCCTTGAGCAGGGCAGGCGGGCGGAGCAGATCCTGGATACCCTGGCTCGCGACCTTGAGGCCCTGTGTTTCCGGCGTGATGGAGGGGTCTGGTTTGCGGCAACCCTGCAGCGCTCGCCCCAACCTCCCCGAGGCGAGGCGGGCCTTGTCGATGCCGAGTGGAGTGGCCGCGTCAAGCCACCGGACGGAGTGGAGAGCGATGCCGGTTCCTCCCTCGCGCTGAATCCAGCCGATGAGGATGCAATGGATACACGGTTCGGCCAGGCCGGACTTTGGA
>JAEUGZ010000105.1 GCA_016794725.1 Opitutaceae bacterium
GAATGCCTTGTGCTCCACATGGTTCGCGATGAACGAAAAACACATTCCCATCACCGCTCCCCGCCGCGTGCGTTCCGTCGGTTCCGCATAGGTGCGCTGGATATAAGCGTGCATCGCCACGGGAGCTCCCACCGGTTCGTCATCCAAAGCAATGGACGCCGCCTCGTTGATGGCGTCAAAATCCCTGGCAAATGCCTCGAATGGGTACTCGGCAAAGGAGACCGGCACGGCCGCGTGAGCTGAGTGCTGAGTTCCCATGCAGGTCTATCTGTTCGAACGCGGCACCGGCACGTCAAGCCTCACCCGGATCCGAATCCCGGCTCCCGCCCGTCGCGCCACGAGCCTGAAACTCACGGCGAGCCCAGACCCGGAGCGGCAGGGGTGATCAGCACCACCACACGCTCCACCGGCAGGAGCTGCGCCAGGTTGACGAATTCGACAAACTCGCCGAACCGGTCGTCGTCGCGCACCGCCAAGGCAAGGGTGCGTGAACGGGTTCGCTTCAATACTTCGGACAACTGCGGCACCCAGGATTCCCGCGTCAGCAGGACCGAGCCGAGGTAAAAGGCGCCCTGCTTCCGTTCAACAATCAGTGTCGTTTCACGGTCGTCGAGATCCAGCTGAAATTGCAGGGAAACCGGCGCCAGTCGCGGAGCGGGACGAAGGGTTTTCTCGACGATTTCGACGGCGGGAGGTCCCGCGGGATCCGATCCCGGCCAGGCATGCAACAGGTAGCCGGCCACCCCGCCCGAAACCACGGCCATGAGGATGCGCGACATGGACTTCACAGTGCGGAGCGTCGACAGTCTGAGCGGAGTGACGAGCACTTTCTACGCGGAGCCCGCAGGTCGCAACGCGGCCACAAGCCTCTCCCGATGCGAGCCCAGGCCGGAACCGTTGACACTTCCGGCTCGCGCTTGGGCCCGTGACCCGAACACTGGTGGCGGACGACAGTCCACCGCTTCCATCATGTGCGACGACTGCTTCCTATCTCCATGGCTTCCCTCCCTTCCAAACCGCGCATCCTCACCACGACAGTCGGTTCGTACCCCGTCCCGGACTGGCTCGCCGCGCTCCCCAGCGAGCAAGCCGTCATCGACGCCACGCGGGTCGTTTTCGACCTCCAGCGGCAGGCCGGCATCGACCTCCCGACCGACGGCGAGCTCTACCGCTTCGACGTCAACCATCCGGACACGAATGGGATGATCGAGTACTTCATCCGGCCGATGGCCGGGGTCTCCTCGGTCGTGGGGCGTTCGATCACGGAGGAGTTCTCGCGGCACCATCCAATGGGTTTTCGCCGCAAGCCTGCAGGCGTGGTCGTCTCCGCGCTGGGCGAAGGATCGCTCAACCTGCTCGCCGATTGCCAGCGGGCCGCGGCGGTGGCCCAGGGTCCTTTCAAATTCACGGTCACGAGTCCCTACATGCTGGCTCGCACCCTGCTCGACCACCATTACGGCAGCTTTGAAAAGCTGACGCTGGCCTTGGGCGAGGTGTTGGCGGCTCAGATGCCCGGACTGCCGGCGTCCTGCATTCAGGTCGACGAGGCCAATATTCCGGGTAATCCCGCCGACGCCCCGCTGGCGGCAAAGGCGATGAACCTGGTGCTGGACGGCATCGACCGGGGCACGGAGCGCGCCGTGCACTTCTGTTTTGGCAATTATGGCGGACAGACCATCCAAAAGGGGAACTGGAAGAAGCTGGTCGAGTTTCTCAACGCCCTGCACACCGATCACCTGGTGCTCGAGCTGGCCCACCGGCCGAAGTCCGATCTCGACGCCCTCAAGCACATCGACAAGAAAATCGCGCTCGGCGTCGGCGTGATTGACATCAAGGTCAATCACATCGAAACGCCCGACGAAGTGGCACAGCGCATCGAGGCGGTTGAAAAGAAGGTCGGACCCGGCCGGGTGCGCTGGGTGCATCCAGATTGTGGATTCTGGATGTTGAAGCGATCGATCGCCGATCGGAAGGTCGAGGCCCTGGTCAAAGGCCGCGACCTTTACCTGGGTCGGTAGTCCGCCGCCCCGTCCCTTCCGCCGATGACGGCCTCCGGGCATGGCGCCCCTCCCACCATCGTGGACTGGGGGCGCACCCGTTACCGGGACGCGTTGGCGCGCCAGCAAGAACTCGTGGCGAATCGGGTGGAGGGTTCGGGAAACGACATGGTGGTGCTGACCGAGCACGAGCCCGTGTTCACCGTCGGTTTGCGGGCCGGGGCGGAGCGCAACCTGATCTGGAGCGAACACCACCTGCGCAAAGCTGAGGTTGAAGTGGTATCGACTAATCGCGGCGGAGACATCACCTACCACGGTCCCGGTCAGCTCGTCGCCTACCCGATCGTCTCCCTTGATCGCCGTCGCGACCTGCATGCCTATCTCCGGTTTCTCGAGGACGTCCTGATTCACACCGTCGCCGAATTCGGGGTCACAGCCCGACGGCGGGATGGGAAAACCGGCATTTGGGTGGCGGACCGGAAAATCGCGGCCATCGGAGTCGCCGTTCGACGGTGGATCGCCTACCACGGGATCGCCCTCAATGTTCAGCCCAATCTGGCCCACTTCGAAGGAATCATTCCCTGCGGCATTCCCTCGGTTGAGGGCACAGTGACCTCACTTGCAGCCGAGCTGCCGGCTCCTCCCTCCTTTGACACGGTCAAAGCTGCATTTGCCACCCAGTTTCTCTTGCACTGGGAGCCGTTTATCACCGCCAACATTGGCTTATCTGATTGAACTACAAAGGATTCTAATGCCGCCTTCCGGGTCCTTGGGAGTATGATCCCGCGGCTGCCTCGACTGAAGCTGTCGCCAGGGATCCTCGGAGTTGGAAAAATCAGAGTTCCCCTCGGGTCAAACCGACGTACTCTCAGGTCTTTGCCTTGATGGACACTTCACGCAAACCTTCGTGGCTCCGGGCCAGACTGCCGAGCGGACCGGGCTACTCCGCGGTTAGAAAATTGGTGGACGACCACCAGCTGCACACGGTGTGTCAAAGCGCCCAGTGCCCCAACCTGGGGGAGTGTTGGTCGCGCGGCACTGCGACCGTGATGATCCTGGGGAACATCTGCACCCGATCCTGCAATTTCTGCGCGATTCAAACCGGCCGGCCCACCGAACTGGATCTGGGCGAGCCGGTGCGGGTGGCGGACGCGGTGGCAAAGATGGGACTCCGGCATTGCGTGATCACCAGCGTCGCCCGAGACGAGTTGGTTGACGGTGGCGCCGGGGTCTGGGCTGCGACAATCCGGGCCGTGCGGTATCGGAATCCACAAACCGCGATCGAAGTGCTGGTCCCCGACTTCAAGGGGCGCCTGGACCTCGTCGACCAGGTCCTCGCAGCCAAGCCCGACATCTTTAATCACAACCTCGAAACGGTCGAGCGCCTGCAGCGCCCGGTCCGTGTGCAGGCACGCTATGATCGGTCGCGCCAGGTGTTGCGGCATGCGAAACAACAGGGGTTCACCACCAAAACAGGAATCATGCTCGGCTTGGGGGAACGCCAGGACGAGATCGAGGCAACCCTCCGGGACATCGCCGCTGACCGCACCGATATCCTGACGATTGGGCAGTACCTGCAACCCACCGCCCAACACTGGAAGATCGACCGTTGGGTCCATCCCGACGAGTTCGCCCGCTGGAAGGCGTTCGGCCTCGAGGTCGGAATCGGAGTGGTCGAGAGTGGCGCCATGGTGCGATCCAGTTATCACGCGGACGAACAATCACAAAAGTACACGGGCGTTGACCACCTCAACACGTCCAACGCACTCGCAGGCACCTAGCCAACGCCCGAGTGTCAGCAGCCCCGAGGACCGCCGAGGGCGGAATCCGTCCCCGCGGCACCCGAGGTGCTTCTTCTGCCCCACCGCCACACCTGCACCATGACTCCCCGGGCTCTCTTCCTCTTCCTCCTGTTTCCGATTTGGGCCTTGGGCAAAGGCTCCTTGGTCTCCGGTCCGATGCTCGGTTACCGGGCCCACCGGGAAGTGCTGGTTTGGCTGGAAACCCGCGACGCCCGCACGGTCTCGATCGAGTATGAAATCGAGGGAAAGCCGGCGACGTCGAAGATCATGACCCTGGTGGCCCCGCCCGCGACGCCGGCCGGAGTGCAACCCGTGAAGTTCGTCCTCCCCCTCCTCGAAATGGGCACCCGGTACACCTACCGGCTGATGGTGGATGGAAAGCGCCTCTCATTTCCTTACTCCCTGAGCTTCGTCACCACCGACCAGTGGGAGTGGCGCAAGCCGGCCCCCGACTTTTCGTTTCTGTTTGGAACCTGCGCCTACTTGAATGAAGCCGCCTACGATCGCCCGGGAACCCCCTACGGAAAAACGCTGGAGACCTTCCGTCACATGGCCGAAAGCGGCGCGGACTTCATGGTCTGGGGAGGCGACAACCTGTACCTGCGAGAAGCGGACTTCTCCTCGGAATCGGGCATCTGGTATCGCTACTCCCACGATCGGGCGACCCCGGAGCTGCAAAAGCTGTTCGCCGTCATGCACCACTATGCGACTTGGGACGACCATGACTACGGCTCCAACGACGCCAATCGAAGCTTTGAATTCAAAGAAACCACTTTGTCCGCCTTCAAGGCCTATTGGGGAAATGCCGGATGGGGCGAAGCCGACAATCCCGGTGTCTATGGAAAGTTCTTCTGGGGTGATGCTGCCTTCATCCTCATGGACAACCGGTACCATCGCGACGACAGCGAACTGAAGCAGGAAGGCGCACCGGCGAAATCACAGTACGGTGCCCGCCAGCTCGACTGGCTGAAACAGTCCCTGCTTCAAGCCAAAGTCCTCGGACACTACCCGTTCAAGTTTGTGGTCACGGGCGGCCAAGTCATCACCTCGTTCGGCGGCATCAGCGAGACCTTCGATTATTTTCGCCACGAGCGTGAGGAAATCCTGCGGTTTATTCAGGATCAGAAAATCACGGGTGTCGTCTTCCTCTCAGGCGATGTGCACTTCACCGAGCTGGCCCGCAAAAAATTGGGCGAAACCCAATGGGTCTACGAGCTGACCTCCTCGCCCCTTTCAAGCGGCGCCCTGACCTCGGCCAAGGAGATACGGGCTGCGGATCCCCAGCGGATCGAGGGCACCCTGGTCGTCGATCAGAATTTCACCCAGCTCTCCATCTCCGGTCCCAAAGGCAGTCGGGTGCTCACCCTTCGCTGTATCGACAAAAATGGCACCGTGCGTTGGCAGCACGCCATCCCCGAGGCCGAACTCAGGTGAGTCGCCCCCCGTTGCCCGCGAATCTCCGTCTCTCCCATGAAAACCCGTCGTGAAATTGTCGAGAACTGGCTGCCTCGCTACACCGGAGTCCCACTCGACGGATTCGGAGACTACATTCTCCTGACCAACTTCCAGCGCTACGTGAAGCTCTTCGCGCAATGGAACCGAGTGCCCATCCACGGACGCGACAAACCGATGCCGAGCGCCACGGCAGGTCGGATCACCATCATCAATTTCGGGATGGGCAGCGCCACCGCCGCCACGGTGATGGATTTGCTGAGCGCGATTGACCCGAAAGCGGTGCTTTTCCTCGGCAAGTGCGGGGGCATCAAGCACCGTGCCGAAATTGGGGACCTGATCCTCCCGATTGCTGCGATCCGAGGCGAAGGCACCAGCAACGACTATTTTCCACCCGAGGTTCCCGCACTTCCAGCGTTCGCCCTGCAAAAAGCCATCTCAACCACGATCCGCGATCATGCCCGCGACTACTGGACCGGCACGGTGTACACCACCAATCGGCGGGTCTGGGAGCACGACGACAAGTTCAAGAAGTACCTGCGCAAGATCCGGGCCATGGCGGTCGACATGGAGACCGCGACCATCTTCATGACCGGCTTTTTCAATGAAACGCCGACCGGGGCGCTTCTCCTGGTGAGCGACCAGCCCATGATCCCCGAAGGTGTCAAAACGGCGGCGAGCGACGCCAAGGTCGACGCCGACTTTGTCAACGACCACCTCCGCATCGGCATCGATTCCCTGAAGCAACTGATCAATCAGGGAGTGACTGTAAAGCACCTGAAATTCTAGCACTCCTGCGAGCGTGGGTGCATCGCATAGGCAAGTTCAGCGTGTCACCGTGAACCAGAACGGAATGAAGGCCTCGGTGCCATTCACCACCACCTGCGCCCAAATAACGTAGCGACCCGGCTCGGGGATGGTCACCTTGAATCCGAGCGTTGGTCGATGGCGGTCGGGCGTTTTTCCGAGCTCCAAATCCAAGGGATGCAAGTGGGCGAACCCCCCGCGTTTCTCATCGAAGGCCACGAGGTGGGCGTAAGCATCCATCACCGGGGATAACCGGACCTCGCCGCCCTGGGTATCTTCCATGGCAAATGTCAGATCTGCGGTGACACCCGCAAGCACCGGACGCGCCGAAGGTGTCAGCCTGAACCGAATCCCTTCGCGATCCTGCTGCAAAACCGGACTGGCCATCGCTTCCGGCGCGAACGCGACGCCGGCGACTGGCAAATCCGCGCTGGCGTACAGCCCCCGGCGCGTGGCAATCGGAGTAAAGTCGGCAAAAAGCCGGTAAACTCCTCCCGCACGGGGCCGGAAGGTCACCCGCCACTCCCCAGGTGCACGCGTCGGCTCGGGGTGCACATGCTGGTAATCGCGAAGTGTCGGATCGACGATCAATACGTGGAGCTTGCGCGTATGGGCTACCATCAAGTCATCGGGTCCCATCGGCTTGCCGGTCGAGGTGATCAAACGAATCACTACGCGTACCACTTCCCCGGCCACCGCCGCCGACTCCGGTTGCACAGTCATGCTCACCGGGGAACGCACCGCCACCACGGGGATGAACTGCGGGTTAGAGGGATCGCAAAACTCGATCGAATTCCCCCCCTGCACCCGAAAATCCATGTGATTCAAATTCGTTCCGGTCGGGAGCAGGCGCAGCGTGACATAAAGTGCGATCGCCACGCCCGTGATGATGCCGATCTGGATTCCCTGCGAACGACTGAGATTGGAGGTCATGGGTGGTTGGGGTTCAGCGCTTCATGCGAGTGACGAATTCATCCACCGACCAACTGCTGCCGTCCACACGCCAGGCGATGCGGCCCTTCTCATCGATCAAGAGCGTGGCCAGCGTGTGATTGAGCAGTTCACCCTGAAACTCAGCCAGCACCCCAAACTGGGCCAGCAGCGCGCGAATCGCCTTCTCCGGACCGGTCAGGAACGAGTAGTTGCTAGTATCGATCATGCGGGTACTGACATAGTCGCGCAGCACCCCCGGGGTGTCGAACGTCGGATCGAGCGAGAT
>JAEUGZ010000112.1 GCA_016794725.1 Opitutaceae bacterium
CTCTTTGAGGGGCTGGTGGCTTACGGACCGAACGGCCAGGGAACCACACCGGCCGCAGCGGCCCGCTGGACCATCTCTCCCGACGGTTTGGTCTACACGTTTTACCTACAACCCGAAGGGAGATGGTCGAATGGTGACCCGGTGACGGCGACTGACTTCGTTCGTTCCTACCAGCGTCTCCTTACCCCCTCGCTCGCAGCCGAGTATGCCAACAAACTTTACCCGGTGGTGGGAGCCGAGGAATTCAATCTCGGGAAGCTGAGCGATTTCTCTCAGACCGGATTCAAGGCGATCGATTCCAAGACCCTGCAGATCACTCTGAAACGGCGGACCTCGTTCCTGATCGAGTCGATGAAACACTACGCCTGGTTTCCGGTTCACATTCCCACGGTGGAGAGGTTTGGAGGGCTCACGCGAAAAGGTGCCGCCTGGACACGGGTGGGCAATCTGGTGGGGAACGGACCGTTCAATTTAACGGAATGGTCCATGCAGCAACGCCTCGTCGCGGACAAGTCGCCCACCTATTGGGATCGCGACGCGGTCAAACTGAACCGCATCGTGTTCTATCCCACCGAGAACATCGAAACCGAAGAGCGCATGTTTCGTACCGGACAGCTGCACAAGACCAACGAGCTGCCCCTGGACAAAACCGATGTCTATCGACGCGAGCAGCCGCAGAACCTGCGAATTGATGCACTGCTCGGTGTGTACTTCTTTCGAGTCAACACCACCCGTCCTCCCTTGAACGACAAGCGGGTGCGCAAGGCACTCGCCCTTGCCATCAACCGGGAGCAGATCGTGGAGAAAGTCACCCGCCAGAACCAAAAACCGGCGTACAATACGTGTCCACCCATGGATGCGTTCACCTCTCCGGCTCGATTGACGGGTGATCTGGCTGAAGCCAAGCGCCTGCTGGCCGAGGCAGGCTACCCGGAGGGCAAGGGACTTCGCCGGATCGAACTTTTGCACAACACGAGCCAGAACCACAAAAAGATCGCCGAAGCCCTGCAGCAGATGTGGCGGAACAACCTCGGCGTCGAGGTCGGGCTCGTGAACCAGGAGTGGAAAGTCTACCTCGATTCGCAAGACACCCTCAACTACGACCTGTGCCGGGCCGGTTGGATCGCCGACTACATCGATCCCAACACCTTCTTTGATCTTTGGCGTTCGGGCGACGGCAACAATGACACGGGGTTTGCGAATCCTGAGTACGACCGACTGCTCGAAGAGGCCCTCAACGCTCCCGATGACGCGGGCAGAATGGCCATTTACGGCCGGATGGATGCGCTGCTGATGGACGAATTGCCGTTCATTCCCCTCTATTTTTACACCCGGGCCTTCGCACTGAATCCCAAGGTCAACCTCCCGCAGAACCTCGTCGAAACCCCCAATTGGAAGTACATTTACCTGAAGGAGTGACGCCGCAGCCCCTGACGCCTTGCCTTCGGCGGTAAACGATAGAAACCTTTCCACGCATGTTTCGTTTTTTCGCCTCGCGCCTGCTGCAGTCCCTGCTGGCGCTGCTGGTTATCATCACCGCGACATTCTTCATGCTGCGCTTCGTCCCGGGCGGTCCCTTCACGGCCGAAAAGGCCGTGACTCCTGAGATCCTGCGCAACCTGGAGGCGCACTACGGTCTCGATAAACCGCTCTGGCACCAGTACGTCGACTACCTCGGAAGCCTGCTCAGGGGCGATTTCGGCCCGTCCTTCAAGTATCCGAATCGAACCGTCAATGAGATCCTCGCGGACAAACTGCCGGTGTCCATAGAGTTAGGAGCTCTGTCTCTGGTCGTGGCCCTGCTCATTGGTCTGCCGCTCGGCACTTTGGCGGCGATCCGGCGCAATACCTGGATCGACTACTGCGCATCCTCGTTCGGCATGATGGGAATATCGATTCCCACCTTTGTGGTGGGTCCCTTGCTGGTGCTGGCCTTCGCCATCCATGTCGGTTGGTTCAACGCCTCCGGGTGGTACACCCTCTCTGACCGCGTTCTCCCCTGCCTGGTCCTTGGAATTGCCTATGCCGCGCCGATCGCACGGCTGACGCGGGGAGGAATGCTGGAAGTGCTCCACCAGGATTTCATTCGCACCGCACGGGCGAAAGGAGCCACCGAACTGCGGGTTGTTTTCAAACATAGCCTGCGGGGCGGATTGCTCCCGGTTGTTTCCTTCCTCGGGCCGGCCATCGCCGGCATTCTCACCGGTTCGTTTGTGATCGAGACGATTTTCCAGATCCCGGGACTGGGCCGTGAGTTCGTGAATAGCGCCTTCAATCGCGACTACACCCTGGTGCTGGGGACCGTCATCCTCTACGCCGGGCTGATCATGTCGCTCAACCTTGCGGCCGACCTGACCCAGGCCTGGATGAACCCCAAGGTCCGCCTCGAAGGCTAGTACCGAGACGCCTACGCCGCATGTCCACGCTCGCTGCTCCCTCCGCTCCAGCTTCTCCCGGGCCGGCCGCGGCCGTCGAACGCGGTAACTCGCTCTGGCACGACGCCTGGCTGCGGTTGCGCAAGAACCGGCTCGCGGTTTTCGGTGCCGTCTCGCTGATCGTTGTCAGCCTGGCCTGTTTTATCGGGCCACTGTTCAGTCCGTACGGCTATGAGGACCAGCTCCTCGATCTGGGCGCTTCGGCGCCCAGCGCATCGCACTGGCTGGGAACCGACACCCTTGGACGGGATCTGTTCGTCCGGCTGCTTTATGGTGGCAGGGTCTCGTTGGGGGTTGGCCTTGCCGCCACCGTAGTCGCCCTGACCATCGGAGTGGTTTACGGTGCCGTCGCCGGTTACTTCGGCGGCAAGCTCGACGCGGCCATGATGCGCATCGTCGACATCATGTATTCGCTCCCGTTCACGATTTTTGTCATCCTGCTGATGGTGTTTTTTGGCCGCGATATCATCCTGCTCTTTGTCGCCATTGGCGCGGTCGAATGGCTGACCATGGCGCGCATCGTGCGCGGCCAAGTGATGTCGGTCAAACGCATGGAGTTCATCGAAGCGGCGCGCTCCCTTGGCTTCGGCAAACGCCGGCTGATCTTCCGTCACATTCTGCCCAACGTCCTCGGACCCATCATCGTCTACACCACCCTGACAATCCCCGGGGTCATGCTGTTGGAGGCGTTCCTCAGTTTCCTCGGGCTCGGAGTGCAGCCGCCTATGAGTTCCTGGGGAGTGCTGATCAAGGATGGCGCGGAAAAGATGGAGGAGTTCCCCTGGTTGCTGCTGTTCCCCGGGACCGTTTTCTCGCTCACGCTGTTCTCGTTGAACTTCCTCGGGGACGGCCTGCGCGATGCGCTGGACGTTCGATCGAGCAAGGACTGAGCCCGGCCGGTTTCACCCCCGAGCATGCGTTCGCTCCGTCGACTCCAGCCGTACTTTCATTACCTGTGGGCGCAGCGCCGGACAGTGCCGGCGGCGATCGTCTACGGAGCTCTCTATGCGGCAACTAGTGGCTTCGGACTGCCCACGCTGATCCAATACGTGTTTCCGCCGATTTTCGCGCCCGGCGGCGGCCTCGAAACGTCCACCGTGGCCATGATCGCGGCCTGCATCCCACTCGCCTTCCTGCTGCGCGGCATCACGGGATATCTGAATTCCTACTACACGCAGCTCACCGGAGTGAGGATCCTTGAAGCGATCCGCCTCGACTACTTCCGCAAGCTCCAGGTGCTGCCGCTGTCATTTGTGCAGAATCGACAGGTGGGCGATCTGATCTCGCGCGGTCTCTCCGACACGGCCCAGTTGCAGCAGGCCATCACTCTGATGGCCAACGACGGCATCAAACAGCCGCTGACGCTGGTGATGGCCCTCGGGTATCTCGTCTGGCAGGCGTTCACCGGTCAGGGCGTGGGCATCGTGCTTCTGTGCCTGGCGATCATCCCGCTGGCCATATTTCCGGTGCGCTTCGTCGGGCGCAAGATCGTCAAGCGTGCCCAGGTACTGCAGGCCCAGCTGGGCTCGGCCACGAGTGTCTTCTCCGAGAACCTCGCGGCGTCGCGCGAGGTGCGCGCGTTCGGCCTCGAACAACAGCAAACGAATCGTTTCGGCGCCCTTACCCACGATCTGGTGATTTCACAGATGAAGATCGTGAAATACGCGCAGGCGCTCACCCCGGCAATCGAAGTCATTTCCGCCGGCGGAGTCGCCCTCACCATGTTCCTTGCCTACGACACCGGCATTTCGCTCGACGCGTTTCTCGCGTTGGTCGGGGCGCTTTACTTTGCCTACGAGCCGATGAAGAAGATCGGGGCGCTCAACAACGAACTGAAGCGCGCCGGAGCATCGCTGGACCGGCTTGAGGTCGTTCTGCTCGAACCGGTCTCAATCGCAGATCCGGTTTCACCGGTCACAGTGGATCGGCTGAAGGGTGAGCTCACCTTCGCCAATGTCACGTTCGCCTACAAGACGGGAGAAACGGTGCTCCACGACCTTACGATGCGGATTCCTGCAGGCGCCGTCTGCGCATTGGTCGGACCCAGCGGCGCAGGGAAGAGTACGTTCGTCAACCTCGTGCCTCGATTCTTCGAGGCGACCGGCGGCAAAGTCCTCATCGACGGGCTGGACGTACGCGACATGCGCTTGGCCGATCTGCGACGCAACATCGCCATCGTATCGCAGGACCCGGTGCTCTTCAACGACAGCATCTACAACAACCTCCTGCTGGGTCGTCCGGATGCGCAACGCGACGAGGTCATTGCCGCCGCCAAGAACGCTTTCGCCCACGATTTCATCATCGCGGAGAAGGATGGCTACGACTCCATCGTCGGCGAGCGCGGGGTGCGCCTTTCCGGTGGTCAAAAACAACGCATTGCCCTCGCGCGCGCGTTCCTCCGAAACGCCCCGATTTTGATCCTGGATGAGGCCACCAGCGCCCTCGACAGCGAAAGTGAAGCCTACATCCAGACCGCACTCCAGAGTCTCGTGGTGGGCAAAACGGTCCTGATCATCGCCCACCGATTCTCCACCATCCGCGATGCGTCCATGATCCTGGTTTTCAATCAAGGCCGGATCGTCGCCAGTGGAACGCACGCCGACCTGCACGCGCAAAGCGCACTTTATCGTTCGCTCTACGACCGGCAGAGCGGTGGCACCTGAACCAGAGCGTACGTCGATCCGGGACTTCAAGTTTCCGCCTCACTCGTTCGCGGCTTGCTGACCTTCCTCGCACCCGGCAAATCGACGGGGTGCCTTCACCGGACTCTCCCAGCATCCTGGTCATTCGCCGCCGCTATCTGGGCGACATCGTGCTGCTGGGAAGTGTGTTGAGCAATTTACGCCTGCACTGGCCGTCCAGCCGGATCGCGGTGCTCGTGGAGCGCCCCTACGCCGGCATTCTGGACCTCAATCCCGACGTCAACGATGTCCTGACGCTCCCACTCCGCTGGCCGGAGTGGTGGAGCTTCTGGAAACGGCTTAGGAGCTTTCGGTTCACTCACGTGCTCGATTTCGACAACACCGAGCGCACGGCTCTGATTGCCCGACTTTGCGGCGCGTCGACACGCGTCGCCTACAACCGGGAGCTCATTCCCTTCCGTCAGGCGTGGCTCTATACCCACGTCGCACCGGTCCGCAACGTGGACTATGATCGTCAGTCCATCACCACGACCTACCACGCCCTGCTCAAAGCCATCGATGTTCCGATTGCGACCCATACGGTGCGCCTGGTTCCCCGTTCGTCCGATTTGGAAGAAGTCCGGCGCCTGATTGGTCAGGGAAGCAAAAAGGTGCTCGTCCACCCGGGAACGCGCAGTGCGTTTCGCCGATGGCCCGCCGAGCGGTTCGCCACGGTCTGTGACCAGCTTCAAGATCAGCTCGACGCGCAGGTCTTTGTCATGGGAGGCCCCGGCGAACTCGAGGTGGCGCGGGCCATTCGAGAAAAATGCGAGAGCCATGTTGTGTTGCTCGACCAGGCGTTCACCACCGCCCAATTTGCGGCGCTGTTGTCGCTTTTCGACGTTTTGCTTTGTCACGACAGCGGGCCCATGCACATCGCCGCCGCCGTCGGCACGCGTGTGGTGGCGCTCTTTGGATCCCAGAATGCCACGATCTGGCGCCCCCAAGGGGATGGACACCGGTTGCTGCAGACCGAACTGCCCTGTCCCTGCATCCCTGAGTCAGCACGGCCGGGACCCTGCACCCCCACGGATTCGTACCGTAGCTACTGCGTACGTCGAATCGAATCCGCTCAGGTCCTTGAAGCGGTGAAACAGCAATTGCGCGTTCCCCACCCTCGCACGCCTCGCTAGAGGCGGAACGCAATGATGGTGTTGGCCACGCCCACAATCTGGGAGAACCGGCCGTCCCGCGTGGCCTCAAAGATGGCTTGGGTCACACCGGAGGCACGGCTGCCAAAGTCGTGAAACGCCATCACACCGCCCGGCTTTACATAGGGAGCCCAAGCCTGGATGTCATTGCGGCAGCCGTCGTAGGAGTGGTCGCCATCGACGAAAATCAGGTCGATCGTACCCCGAAGTGAAGCGAGTGATTGCGCTGCGGCGAGCGAGTCGCTCACCACTGGCTCCGCCCTCGCTGAGAGTCCGAGGGCGGCGAAATTTGCGTTGAAGATCTCCAGGGTGCTGTTCGTACCCAAGGCCCGAAAGTGGCGACTGTACCAGGCACTGTCCTCACCACAGGTGGACAAGCCCGCAAAGTTATCGACCGCACGGACTTTCGCATTCGGACCCTTCAGACCCGCGGCCAGAAAGCAGGTGGAGGCACCCATCCACGAGCCAATTTCAATCACCGACGCATTCTTCGGCAGGTCACTGGCCAGTTGAAACAGGTAGCCCCGCTCGGGGAAACTTCCCATGTCATCGACTTTGAAGTGCCGCGCTACCCGGTGAAACTCCGTCCAATCCAAGTCCGGTCGCCGCTTCCTGGCACCCCGGAGGTAACGCCCGCATTTCTGGGCAAAACGCAGGTCGCGCACCAAGGGCCACGATTTGAACGACATGGCTAAATTTCACGCCACCGGCGACACGGCGGGAAGCTTTTTCTCGTTCGATCCTGATCACGGTGGTCGCACGCTTGCACCCCAACCTCTAAACCGCCAAACCGCCATCCGTCGCATGGCAGAAGTCGCACCACGAATCACGGTCGCCATCCCCACCTACAACCGGGCGAAGGTCTTGCGCCAGACGTTGGAAGGGGTGATCCGCCAGACTCATGTTCCCGGAGGCTACGAAGTGCTGGTCATCGACAACAACTCGACGGATGACACCCACGCCGTGGTTGAGTCCTTTGCCCAGGCCAAGCCGGCTCCCCGCTACGTCCGCGAAACCCAACAGGGATTGGACCATGCCCGCAATCGAGCCATCTCCGAGGCGCGAGGTGAGATCCTCGTTCTGGCCGACGACGACATCCTGGTCGAGTCAGATTGGTTACTGCAGCTCACCAAGGGCTTTTCGCGGTCCGAGGGTGATCGCATCGGCGCTGTCGGGGGCGAAGTGGTCCCGATCTTTCCCGATGGGCTGCCTCCCTGGGTGGCGGAATGGCACGCCCCCTTGGACTTCCGTCGCGACCTCGGGCCGCTCCCGCCTCACCAATCGCCGATGGGGGCAAATCTGGCTTTTCCATTGCGCGTCTTTCGCGAACACGGCCGGTTCAGCACCACCCTCGACCGGAAAGGCTCCGCCCTGTTTTCGGGAGGGGAAACCGAGATGCTGCGTCGCCTCCGTGCCGCGGGTCTCGAAGTCTGGTTCGCTCCAGCCGCCCGTGTGCTGCATCAGATGCCCGCCAGTCGAACCACTTTTCGTTACGCGACGCGCCATGCGTTTGATTCCGCTCGCTCACGGGTGGTGGAACGGGGAGCGACTTCATTCGGCTACCTCGCCTCACGTTTTCTCGGCAATTTTCTGAAAGTACTTGGTTTCCTTATTCTTGCGCTCTTAAATCTTCTGATTCTACGCACCGGAGACTTCAAAAAGGCGCTGGTTCGGGCCTGGAGGAGCTGCGGTTACCTGTACCAAATTCCGCGGACTGCATGCGGCAGGATCTAGGCCGGGGTTTACATTTCCGTTCCTACTTTTAGGTTCCCAGCGCTCCCCCCGTTTCGAAGGTCGATTCCCGTTCCCCTTGGCATCCTCTCCCCTTGCTCTTTCTGTGGTGGTTGTGGCCCGCAACGAGGCGCGCAACCTACCGCGATGCCTGTCGAGCGTGCAGGGTTGGGTGGCCGAAATTGTGGTCTGTCTCAATGACACCACGGACGAGAGCGCTGCGATCGCTGCCCGTTACCAAGCGACTGTTCACAACCTCATGTGGCAGGGCTTCCGGGATACCAAGAATGCCGCGCTCGCTCTGGCAACACACACCTGGGCGCTGTGCCTCGATGCCGACGAAGAAGTATCACCCGCCCTGCGACGCGAGATCGAACAGTTCTTCGCCAGCGGCGCGTCCCTTCGCTATTCCGGGGCTCGATTTCCAAGAAAAGTCTGGTTCATCGACCGGTGGATCACCCACGGCGACTGGTACCCCGATCTCTCGCTGCGACTGGTCAATCGTGACCGCGGACGTTGGGGCGGCGACGCCATTGTGCATGAAAAAATGGAGTGTGAAGGAGAGGTTCTCCGGCTTAAGGGCGACCTCCATCATTTCTCCTTTCCCACCCTCGCCAGCCACGTGGCCAAGATCAACCCGTTCGCCGAGCTGTTTGTTCAGCAACAACAGGCCCGCGGTCGGAGGTTCTACGTGGGGAGCACACTCTTTCGGGCGGTCTGGCGCTTCTTTCGCGGTTATGTCCTGAAACGCGGATTCATGGACGGTTACCCGGGGCTCTACATCGCGGGCGCCAATGCCTTTGGCGTGTTTGTCCGCTACAGTCGACTGTACGAAGCCGAACGATGCCAGCCACCCCCCGCGCTACCACCGGGCGTCTGACTACCTCAGCGCTTGCTCCTGACTCCGGCGCGGTTCATCCTTGATCCGCCTTCGGCCCACGATCAAAGGCCAAAACACCATGCCCGAACGGGAAACACCCACTTTCAGCAAGGTGGCAGAGGATCTGATCGGCTCGTTGCGCCGTATTCCCAACGACGAACCCGCCTCCATGCGCCGTCGGCCAACGGTCGAGTTGTCACAACTGGTTGGCGAACTGCGGGTGAAGCACTCGATTGGGATGGAGTCACCCGAGCAAGTCATCCGGGACCATTGGGCTGAGATCGTTGGGCACGCCAACGCCGCTTACTCGCACGCTTCCCATATCGACCCCCGCGGACGCCTGATCGTCCTCGCAGCCCACTCCATCGTGCGCAATGAACTCTTTCTTCACCGAAAGATTATAGTTGATAAACTGCATAAGCTACCCGGGTGCAATCACATCAGGGAGTTATACCTACGAGCGGGCTAAACGTAAAATTACGCTTGCGCCTTTGTCGTCGGCTCGGGAGGCTCGCGGCTTGCGTTAGTGGATGCCCGTTAGGTTACGGGCGCCCACCATGCCTGGTCTCGCATCCCGCGGGATTGGAACGGTGTCGCCGGCCAAGGCTGCGGTTCTCCCCGCAGTTGCCGCGGGTGGCACGGGGGCTGCAGCCAGCCGCTCCCCTGCAGGCGTGCAACTCCGTCAAACAACCATGTCAACTGTCGTCATAAAACCCGAAATCATCGCCCAGTACAAGACTCACGATAAGGACACCGGCTCGTCCGAAGTTCAGATCGCGCTGCTCACCGCCC
>JAEUGZ010000154.1 GCA_016794725.1 Opitutaceae bacterium
GAGGCCCCTCTAGCGACAAGTCGGCGGAGAGGAAACGCCTAACGCCGAACGCTTCATTTTTGGCGCTGAGTAGTCAGGGCTGTTTCCTTCACTCTTCACTCTTCGCCCTTCACGCTTCGCCGCTCACGGCGTAATTGCCTCGCCTCGGCCGGGGGGGCGCGTAACTCAGTCCGGATGCGCGCCGCGCTGAGGCACCGCTGGAGCTTGTCCCATAACTACCTGGCCGGCATCACTGCGGGCGCTTGGTGGCGGCTGTTGCGTGAGAACGACTTCGCGATTTCCCCGGCCTACTGGCATCGGGCGGCATTCATCTCCATCACCAGCCTGTTCAATGCCTGGTACGCCCGCCGCGAGCGCCGCCAGTTCGGGGCGCTCGTCGCCGCGGCGCGAGTCCACCCGGAGCCGCTCTTCATCCTCGGGCACTGGCGCAGCGGCACGACCCACCTGCACAACCTGCTCGCCCTGGATGAGCGGTTTGCCTTCGCCAACACCTACCAGGTGGTCAACCCGGCCACTTTCCTGACCACCGAAGGGGTCAACGCAAAGCGGTTTGCCTGGATGGTGCCGGCCAAACGGTTGATGGACAACATGGCGCTGAGTTTCCAGTCGCCTCAGGAAGAGGAGTTTGCGCCAGCCCTGCTCTCGCTGCGCTCGCTCTATGTCGGCATGTCCTTTCCCCGCCGGATGGCCCACTATGAGCGTTTTCTGACCTTCGATCAGGCCCCTGCGGCCGATGCGCAGGCGTGGAAGGCGGCGCACCTCGAGTTTGCGCAAAAACTCTCCTGCAAGTACGGCAGCCGTCCGCTGCTGCTGAAGTCGCCGCCCAACACCGCCCGGGTGCGCCTGCTGCGGGAGTTGTTTCCCCGGGCACGGTTCGTGCACATTCACCGCGATCCCTACACGGTCTACCAAAGTCAGCTGAAGTTCTACGACACGGTGCTCTGGCACACCTACCTGCAACGTCCCGACCGCTCGCGGCTGGGCGACGAGATTCTTGCCCGGTATCGCACGGTTTTCGACGCGCTTTTCCGGGACATCCCGTCGATCCCGGAGGGACACTTTTGCGAAGTGTCCTTTGCCGAGCTTGAGCGCGATCCGATCGCCACGCTGGAGCGGATTTACGGCGGATTGAAGATGGAGGGATTTGCCGGGTTGCGACCGAAGCTGGAGGCCTACGTGGGATCGCTGCGGAACTATGAGAAAAACACGTTCGTGCCGCTCGACGAGCCAACGCGCGCAAAGGTCCGGGAGGCGGCCGGGCCCTGTTTCGACCGCTGGGGCTATCCACGATGACGCGCGGGACCCAGGCCGACGATCCTCACCCCGCCGCGAGCCCGGTCCGCCGCGCGCCGAGTCCGCCGGGCTCTCCTGTGGTGGGACATGCCCGGGCATTTCAGCGCGATCCGCTCGGTTTTCTCCAGGCCGCGGCTCAGGCCTGCGGGCCGGTAGCCCGGTTGAAGCTGGGGCCGATGACGTATCACCTCGTGTCGGATCCGGCCCTGATCGCCGAAGTGCTGCAGGTGCGTGCGTCCAACTACCTGCGCGACACCCGCAGTTCCCGGCGCGTCCGGATGGTCACCGGGGAGAGTCTGTTGACCTCCGAAGGCACTGCCTGGCGACACCAGCGTCAGGCCGTGCAGCCGATTTTTCACCACCGCAACCTGTTGGACCTGGGCCGGACCATGCTGAACGTCGTCGACGAGGCGTGTGCCGGGTGGGAACGGGCGGCGGCGTCCGGTGCAACCCTCGACTTGGTGACTGAGATGAGCCGGCTTTCGTTTGCCGTGGCCGGGCGCTGCCTGTTTGGCGCGGATCTCCGCGACCGGGCGAACGCGGTGGAAGGGGCGCTGCCGGTGCTGCTTGAGGAGTTGTTTCGCCGCACGAGTCACGTCGCCAACCTGCCGCAATGGCTCCCTCTGCCGCGCCATCTGGCCTTCCGACGTTCATTGGCGGCGATCCACCGGGTGGTGGCGGAGGTCATCGACGAGCATCGCCTCCCTGTGACCGGATCGCGTTCGGCGGCGGTGGACCTTCTGGGATTGCTCATGAAGGCGCGAAGTGAAACGGGCGCGCCTCTGAGCGACGAGGATCTGCGCAATCATGTGGTCACGTTTCTTCTGGCGGGCCACGAGACGACCGCGAATGCGCTGACTTGGGCGTTCGCCCTGCTGGCGATGGCACCGCAGGAGTTGGAGCACGTGCATACCGAGCTTGATCGCGTGGCGTTTGATGCACGCGAAAGCGGAGCCATCGAGTGCCTGCCACAGCTGGAACACGTGGGTGCCGTGTTGCAGGAAACCCTCCGCCTGTACCCGTCGATCTGGATTGCGGAGCGCCGCGTGGTGGAAGTGGACGACCTCGGAGGCTGGCGCCTGCCCGCGGGCAGTGCCGTGGTGGTGTCGCCCTAC
Organism: Opitutaceae bacterium; assembly: GCA_016794725.1. Lineage (GTDB taxonomy): Bacteria > Verrucomicrobiota > Verrucomicrobiia > Opitutales > Opitutaceae > UBA6669. The sequence continues at coordinate 2,409 of JAEUGZ010000154.1, forward strand.
GTCGTGCACCGTCAACCCGGGCGCTGGGACCAGCCGGAGGTCTTTCGCCCGGCGCGGTTCCGCAATGGTGAGCCGCCCCTGCTGCTCCGCGATGGTTATTTTCCCTTTGGTGCGGGGCCGCACACCTGCATCGGTCAACATTTCGCGCTGATGGAGGCCAAGATCATCCTGGCCACCCTGCTGTCGCGCTTCCGCGTGACCCTGCTCAATGGGGCGCTGCCGGCGCCGCTGGGGGGCATCACCCTGCGGCCCTCGACCGCGGTCCCGATCCGCGTGGAAAGGCGTAGACTATGAGCGAGCTTCCGGCCCGTTCCGACCCGGGCGATCCTCGCCGGCGGCTGGCCCGCTGGGTGCTGGTCACCTCCATCCTCGCCTCCAGCATGGCGTTCATTGATGGCACGGCGCTGAGCGTGGCGTTGCCCGCGCTGCAGGCCGACCTTGGGGCCACCGGTGCGAACCTCCTCTGGGTCACGAATGGTTTTTCGCTCCCGCTGGCCGCGCTACTGCTCTTCGGCGGGGCGCTGGGAGATCACTATGGGCGCCGCCGAACCTTCATGGCGGGCATTGCGATGTTCATGGTTGCCTCCATGGCCTGCGGGCTGGCGCCCACCGTACCGGCGTTGATTGCCGCGCGGGTGGTGCAGGGCGTTGGGGCTGCGATCATGATCCCCGGGTCCCTGGCCATGATCTCGAGCTACTTTGGTCCGTCGGAGCGAGGCCGGGCGATTGGCACCTGGTCGGCCTTCAGTGTGCTCGCGACGACCCTCGGACCGGTGGTCGGAGGGATCCTCGCCGGGGCGGGCCTGTGGCGTGGCGTCTTTTTCATCAACCTGCCCCTGGCGCTGGGCGCGCTGGCCATTCTCGTGTACCGACTTCCCACCGATGAACCGACCCCGAAAGGCCATCGGCTCGACCTGCGGGGAGCGGTGACGGTGACCACCGGGCTGGCGGCGCTCAACTTTGGGCTGATCCGCTGGTCAGAGCATCGCCTCGGCGACGTTGGGGTGTGGGGGCCGCTGCTGGTGGGCATCCTCGGACTGGGGCTGTTTATCGCCTCGCAGCTCACGACCGAGCGGCCCCTGTTGCCCCTCGGCCTCTTTCGCCACCGCACCCTGGCCGGCGCGAGTGCGGTGAGCTTTTTGTACTACACCGCGTTTCACGGCACCCTCTTCTTTCTGCCGCTGAACCTGATTCAGGTGCAGGGCTACAAACCGGCGATGGCGGGCATGACGCAGGTGCCGCTCATGGTCCTGCTGATTGCGCTCTCGGCCTGGGCCGGACGCTGGGTGGACCGCAAGGGCCCGCGTTGGCCGCTGGCGGTGGGCAGTGGGATCACCGGAGTGGGGCTTCTGCTGCTGGCCATTCCGGGTGTGACCTCGGGAACGGGCGAGTTTGGATCCAGTTTCCTCCCGGGCCTGCTGGTGGTGGGCGTGGGCCTTGGACTCACGGCGACTCCGGTCAGCACCACCCTGATGACGTCGGTGACGTCCGACCAACTCGGACTTGCGTCGGGCATCAACAGCAGCCTGACCCGTCTCGCCGGGGTGTTTGCGATCGCGGCGCTCGGGCCGCTCATGCTGGCCCTCTTTGGCCAGGTGCTCTCGACCCGGGTGGGGGAGCTGGGGCTTCCCGCCGGGGCGGTCGCGCAGCTGACCCGGGACGCGACGAAATTGGGTGCCACGCCTCTGCCGGCGGGCCTCGATGCTTCGATGGCGGCGTCGGTGCAGAGCGCCATCCGGTGGGCCTTTGTCGATGCCTTTCGCTGGATGGTGAGCGTCGCCGCCGGGTTGTGCTGGATCGCGGCCGGGGTGGCGGCCGTGGTGCTGCGGCCGACGTCGCCCGGCATCAGGCCGAGTGAATTCAGGAAGTGATCGACCACGGATGGACGCGGATGGACACGGATTAGGAGGGAGGCAGGACGAGCCGAGAATCTGAATTGAGTTCACCGAAGCCGGGAGCCTTCGAACGAGAGACCACGAATGGACACGAATGAACACGAATCCAGAAGGCGAGAGGAGGGACCGTGGTTCCACTGACTCCGTCCGGTTTCGCGGACTTCGCGGCTTCGCGTGAACCCTTTCCGCGGGCGCTGGAGGCGGGTGGGTCAAACCCTTGCCACGGAGCGGTCCGCCTGATTATCCCTTCCGTCACCACCCACCCACTATGAAACGTCTGTCCTTCCTGACCGCCGCCTGCGTCCTCCTCTTCTCCGCGCTTCCCGTTGTCCAAGCCGCGCCGGAAGATCCGGCGCACAATGAACTGCGCGCCCTGCGAACCCAGGTCATCGAGGCGATCACCAAGGGTGACATCGATGCGGTGGTTGCCCATGTGCACCCCAATGTGGTGGTGACCTGGCAGAATGCCGAAGTCTGTCGCGGGGCGGCGGGACTGCGCGAATTCTTCGAGCGGATGGGCAAGAAAACCTTCAAGGGATACAAGGTGCCGCCGACGCCCGATGACCTGACCCAACTGTACGGGGGTGACACCGGGGTCTCGTTTGGTTCTGTCGTCGGCCAATACACCCTGCTGGGCAAGGAGCTCGAATTCAAGAGTCGCTGGACGGCGACGCTTGTGAAGGAAAACGGCAAGTGGCTGCTCGCGAGCTACCACGTTTCCTTCAACGCGCTGGATAACCCGCTGCTCAACGCCGCGGAAAAGTCGCTCATCTGGGTGGCCGCGGGCACGGGTGTGCTCGGACTGCTGATCGGCCTGTTCTTCGGTCGCCGGAAGCAGGCGGCTTGAACGCCCCCTCGCCACTCGCCGCTTGAAGGGGCAAGGCGAAGCTCCCTAGGGTCGGGCCCCATGCGCTCACCCTGGGTTGCTCTGCGTTGCACCTTCCTGCTGCTGGTGGTCCTGCCGGCACTCTTCGCCGCCGCTACGGCGCGTCGAGGCCGGACGGAGACCGCGCTCGACCGCTACGTTGCGCAACCGGATCCCAGTTTCCGGTGGACCAAGACCGCCGAGCTGAGCGACGGCACGGGCACGGCCTATGTGCTCGACCTCGTGTCCCAGAACTGGCTCACCCCGGCCGAGGTGAGCCGGACGGAGTGGCGACACACACTCATCATCATCCGGCCCCACCAGGTGGACTCGTCGACCGCCCTGCTGTACCTCGGCGGTGGATCGAACCAGCCCGGCCAGCCCCCGAGGCCGTCCCGCAACCTGATCGAACTCGCGCGGGCGGCCCGCTCGGTGGTGGTCGAACTGCGCCAGGTGCCCAATCAGCCGCTGATGTTCCACGGCGATGGCAAGGAGCGGGTCGAGGATGACCTGATCGCCTACACCTGGGTTCAGTATTTGAAAACCGGTGACGAACGGTGGCCGGCGCGACTGCCCATGACCAAGGCGGCGGTCCGGGCGATGGATGCAACGACGGCGTTTCTCGCCGGCGCCGAGGGGGGAGGCGTGGCCGTTGACCGGTTTGTGGTTGCCGGCGGATCGAAACGCGGCTGGACGGCCTGGACCACCGCCGCGGTCGACGCGCGCGTGGTCGGCCTCGCCCCGCTCGTCATCGACGTCCTCAACATCGAGGACTCGATCAAGCACCACTTCCGCGCCTATGGATTTTATGCGCCGGCGGTGGGCGACTATGTGAGGCACGGCGTGCTCGACTGGCACGACACCCCGGAGGCTGCGGCGCTGTACACGATTGAAGACCCCTTTTTCTATCGGGACCGGTTCACCCTGCCGAAACTGATGATCAACGCGGCGGGCGATCAATTCTTCCTGCCCGACTCGTCGCGCTTCTACTTCGCCGAGCTGCCCGGACCGAAGTTCCTGCGCTACATTCCCAATACGGATCACAGCCTGCGAAACACCGATGCCTACACGACCCTCACCGCCTGGCACCACGCGCTCATCCATCGCACCGCGCTGCCCGAGTTCTCTTGGAACCGCACCTCCGATGGCACCCTCACGGTCACGACCCGCACCAAGCCGACGGCCGTCGCGTTTTGGCAGGCGCACAACCCCAAGGCGCGTGACTTCCGGCTGGAGTCGCTCGGACCGGTTTGGACGTCGACCCCCGTCGAGGCAAAGGGCGATACCTTTTCCGCGCAGGTGCCCACCCCCGCGGAGGGCTGGTCTGCGTGTTTTCTGGAGCTGACCTTCGATCTGGGTGGTCCGGCGCCGCTCAAGCTGACCACCGACGTCGTCGTCAGCCCTGACACCCTGCCTTTTCCGACACCCCCCGCGCCGCAGCCGAAAGGATTCATTCGCAAAGACCGGTGACGACCGCGTTCTGGACCTGAGGATACTCCGTTCATCCTGCTTTCCGCCGTCGAGACGGATCGATCCGTTCAGGTGGAGGTGACCTCGCTGAGGCCGCGACGGGACCGTTCGGTCCCGCCTCCGTGGTCCGGTTTTTTCACCCTAAATTCCGCAGGTGATGTAGCCACAAAGAACGCAAGGAGCGCAGAAAATGGCACCTGACCTCATTTGAGTACGGACCAAGCACACCCGTTGCGGATGAAGCGCGGTTGCGCCTATTTCTTGGGACTGCACACTCTGTTCTCTGTGGCTAAACTGCCGAATCTAGGTTCACGCGACGCCCATCCCCGCGGGGTCGGCGACCCCACCTCCACCCAACGCCAATCTTGGTTTCAGGTGGAGGTGGCCTCGCTGAGGCCGCGACGGGACCGCTCGGTCCCGCCTCCGTGGTCCGGTTTTTTCACCCTAAATTCCGCAGGTGATGTAGCC
>JAEUGZ010000167.1 GCA_016794725.1 Opitutaceae bacterium
AGGCAGAGGCCGCACGCTTTCGCGGTTGCCCCGGCCCCGCTCGCTGGCATGGTTCCGCCCGTCAGGGCTCATGAGTCCGGGTATGTCTACCCGTCCGCGACCCATGGCTGCGGCGTGTTTCCGTGAAAATTGCCATCGTTGAAGACCATTCCCTCATCGCCGACTTGCTCGTCGCGCTCTGCACGCGTGAGCTGAAGTATGACGTGGTTCTGATTGAGACCCATGGACTGCGGGCGCTCCCGAAGTTGCGCGAGCTCAAACCGGACCTGCTTCTGCTGGATTTGTCCTTGCCCGATATCGACGGTCTGGAGGTGGCGAAACACGTGCTCAACGACCTCCCCCAGACCCGAGTGCTGGTGCTCTCCTCCCTGCGCGACCCGGTGGCCCTGCTGCGAGTGCGGGAGTCGGGCGTGCATGGATTCGTCGACAAACGAGACCAGAACCGGGAGGTGCTGGCCGATGCCATTCGGCTCGTCAGCCGGGGACACAGTTTCTTTACCCAGGTGGTGAACGATGCCGCTGCGACGATTCGCAAGGACGCCCATGCCTTCAATCGCATCCTCTCCGAGTACGAACAGCGGGTGCTGTCGCTGATTGGCGAGGCCCTGTCCGATGGTGAAATCGCAACACTCCTCGGCGTGAGCGCTTCGACCATTCAAAGCCGGCGTCGCGACATCATGTCGAAGCTGGACATCCACACCACGCCCAAGCTCATCCGCTTCGCGATCATGAATGGATTCACACGGACCGAAAACTTTCGACCGAACGATCCAGATATTGCCTCAGGAGCAACGCTCGGCGGGAAAGCTCCTCCACCAGCGCCGGCAAAGCCCCGCCATCGCGATTAACGGCCGCCTCTTCAAGCTGGCCGGCCACGGTCATCATCGCGCCGTCCTGAACAACGGCCGCGTGACCGCTGAGTTTGTGTGCGTGTTTGCGGACGGTTTCAAAATCGTCGCCACGGATGCCAAAGCGAAGGGCCGAGATGAGTCCGTCCAGCTCTTCCAAGTACTGTTGCACGCGTCGCGAAAAGGCCCCGGGGGCGTTACCGGAGAGGTAGGTGAGGGTTTCGAGGCTGTACGCACTCTCGGCCAGCACTATGGGGGCGCTGGCACGACGCGCGCCTCGAGGATGAAGGAGCGCACGCCGGAGCCGGTCCACCGTGATAGGTTTGCTCACAAAACTGTCCATGCCCGCCGCCATGCACTGGGCAATCCGTTCCTCGGTGGCGTGCGCCGTGACCGCCACGATGAACGCCCGACGGGCCGGACCCTCTCGGCGGCGGATCTCCGCCACCAGGTCAAGTCCCGACATGCCCGGCAGCTCCCAATCAACCAGCATGAGGTCGTAGGTTCGAAGCAGCAGGCGGTCGAGGGCTTCCTCGGCGGAGGGAACCGCCTCTGCGTCCACCGACATCTTCTTCAGAGTCGCAATCAACCCGACCCGATTGAACTCCTGGTCCTCCACAATCAGCGCCGATGCCGGCAGGATTGCACCCACGGGCGTTTCGACTTCGATCGGCTCCGGCACCTCGAGTCTCGACACCTCAAGGGGCAGCCGGAGGGAGAACGTGGCGCCGGATCCTTCTTCACTTTCAACTGAAACAGATCCGCCCATCTTTTCCGCCAGGTTGCGGCAGACCGCAAGGCCCAGGCCCGCCCCACCAATTTTGCCCGCCCGCGCCACGCGCCCACGGGAGAACTTGGTGAACAGTTTGCCCTGCTCGGCCGGCGGAATCCCCGGACCTTCGTCCGTGACCGCAAACAAGACCGTACACCGATCGCCTTCTGTCCGGGCTGCGTCGGCCGACACGGTGATCCGGCCGCGCTGCGCGTACTTCACCGCATTGGTCACATAGTTGAGCAGGATCTGGCGGATACGAAGCTTGTCGCCCACCAGGGTTTCAGGCACCGAGTCGCCCACATCGACTTCGATTTCCATGCCGGCCTTGCGCGCCTGTTCGCGCGTCATTTGCCGGATCGATTCAACCAGCTCGCGCACCCGGAACGGGGCGTTCTCGAAGGTGATCGCGCCCACCTTGATCCGTTCAAAGTCGAGCACGTCCTCCACCAGGCCCGCAAGGTGACTGGCGCACTCGCTCATCATCGCGAGCAACTGACGCTGGTGCACGTCCAGCTTGGTCCCTTCGAGCGCGGTGGCGAGGCCGATGACCCCGCCCATCGGGTTGCGGATTTCGTGGCTCATCGACGCGACAAACTCGTCTTTCGCCGCATTGGCACGCTCGAGCTCGCGCGTCCGCTCCTTGACCAGGCCGGACAATTCGCGGTTCTTGGCAATCTCCGCACGGTTGCGCACACGCGCCACCAGCACCAACGCTCCCAGGAGCAGCATCAGGTAGCCGAGGTAGGCCCAGACCGTGCGGAACCACGGCGGCCTGACCTGAAAATCAACCTCCGCGATTTCACTTGTCTGGCCGTCTTCGTAGACCGAACGGACCTGAAACCGATAGTCACCCTCCCACAGGTAGGTGAATTCCCGCGACGTCACCTTCGACGGTTCCGACCAATCATCGCTCTGACCAACCAGTCGGGTCTGGTACCTAACCTGCCCCAGGTGCTGAAAATCCGGGCACGAATAGGTAAAGAGCATGCGGTTGTTCTCATGCGCAAAGACCAGGGACCACGCTGGCGAGTCCAGATCTCCGATACGAGAGTTCCCCTCCGAAAGGGTGATGGCCGGTTTGACCGGGGCACCGGATTTGGGAAGCGCGGCATGATCGATTCGCAACGCCCCGCGGTTTCCGCCCACCCAGATGAGTTGCCTACCCGCGTGTTCCTGGACCGCAAGCGACTCGACCGCCCCAATCTTCACCAGTCCGGCGACGTGGAGCTCGCGCCACGTCGGAACCTCGCTGTCGAGGTTCTCAATGAAGCCCACGCCCGGGCGGTTACCGTCGTTGTCGGTGGCGCGATCAAAGCCGACGAGCATGCTATTCTCGCAGACCACCGCCTTT
>JAEUGZ010000193.1 GCA_016794725.1 Opitutaceae bacterium
TCCGCGCTCTTTTCGTTTTTTGACCCACAGTCTTTTGGTCTGCCCAGATAGCTCAGTTGGCAGAGCACGTCCTTGGTAAGGACGAGGTCGCCGGTTCAAATCCGGTTCTGGGCTCCAGGTCAAAAGCACAAAAGCGTCGCATGACTTCCGCGACGAAAAAATCAGAGGTCAAAAAGCAGTTATACTTCCAACACACAACACGTTCCCATTCCATGGCTAAAGGTACATTCGAGCGCAAGAAACCGCACGTTAACGTCGGCACGATTGGCCACGTCGACCACGGCAAGACAACCACGACCACGGCCATCCTCGCGGTCCAAGCCGGCAAAGGCCTCGCTGAGGTCAAGTCGTATGCGGATATCGCCAAGGGTGGAACGGTCCGCGATGCGTCCAAGATCGTCACGATCTCCGTCGCTCACGTGGAGTATGAGACGCCCAAGCGTCACTATGCCCACGTGGATTGCCCCGGACACGCAGATTTTGTGAAGAATATGATCACGGGCGCCGCTCAGATGGACGGCGCGATCTTGGTGGTTTCGGCTGCCGATGGCCCGATGCCTCAGACCCGTGAACACATCCTCCTCGCTCGCCAAGTTGGTGTGCCGAAGATTGTTGTCTGGTTGAATAAAGTCGACCTGATCGATGACAAGGAACTGCTCGATCTCGTTGAGATGGAAATTCGCGAGCTCCTGAGCAAGTACCAATTCGATGGCGATAATGCCCGCATTGTGCGCGGATCCGCCACGGCTGCACTGGAAGGGAAGCCCGAAGGCATTGCCCAGATTACTGAACTGATGGACGCGATTGACGCGGAAATTCCGGAGCCCCTCCGCGAGACCGACAAGCCGTTCCTGATGTCGGTGGAAGACGTGTTTTCCATCACCGGTCGTGGCACTGTTGCCACGGGTCGTATTGAGCGCGGCATTGTGAAGTTGAACGATACCGTTGAAATCGTCGGCCTCAAGGATACGACGACGACCGTCGTTACCGGCATCGAAATGTTCCGCAAGCTGCTCGATAGCGGCCAGGCTGGTGACAATGTTGGAATCCTCCTGCGTGGTATTGAAAAGGAAGGCATTGAGCGCGGCCAGGTTCTGGCTGCTCCCAAGTCCATCACCCCGCACAAGAAGGGTAAGGCGGAAATCTACGTCCTCACCAAAGAAGAAGGTGGCCGTCATACGCCGTTCTTCAATGGGTATCGTCCTCAGTTCTACTTCCGCACGACGGATGTGACCGGTATCGTCAATCTCCCCACGGGTGTTGAGATGATCATGCCGGGCGACAACGTGAGCGTGGAGATCGACCTGATTGTTCCGATCGCCATGGAAAAGACTCAGCGCTTCGCGATCCGCGAAGGCGGTCGAACCATTGGAGCCGGTCGTATCACCGAAATCTTGGTCTAATTCAGAGAACAGACGTTCTTTTACCACGCCGAGGCTCCGTTTCGGGGCCTCGGCTCTGTCGTCTAAAAGTCTTGTACACAGGGGTGTAGCTCAATCGGTAGAGTAGCGGTCTCCAAAACCGTTGGTTGGGGGTTCGATTCCCTCCGCCCCTGCCAGTCTCTTACACATGAAAAACCCGTTCCGCAGCACACGCATCTTCTTCGGTGAGATGGTCGATGAGCTGAAGAAAGCCACGTGGCCCACGAAGTCGGAGTTGCGCGATTCAACCATTGTGGTGATCGTAGCTGCCGTCTTGTTGGGCGTATTTACGAGCGTAAGCGACTTTGCTCTCTATCAGGTCGTAGACCTGTTCACGTCGTGGGTTAGCTAAGGTACCTCTCTAATGGCTTCATCGACTTCCGCACCTGTTGGCGCCCAGTGGTTTGCGCTTCACACACTCTCCGGCCAAGAGGGTAAGGTAAAGACCTACATAGAGAAGTTCAAGAAGGCAGAAGAGCTCGACGATCACATTTTCGAGGTTCTGTTGCCGACGGAAGTTGTTTCTGAGGTCAAGGGAGGCAAAAAGACCACCAAGACCAGGAAGTTGTATCCGGGTTATGTCTTCATCCAAATGCATCTTTATGGAGAAGATGGCAAGGTCATCAATCGCCCATGGTACTTCGTAAAGGAAGTCGCTGGTGTGATTGGATTTGTAGGAGGTGAACGCCCAGCCGCACTTCGCCAGAGTGAAATTGACGAGATTCGCGCCCGAATCGAAGCCGCCTCGGGCAAAGAAGTTCCCAAAGTTCAGTACGAAGTGGGAGAAGAGGTTAAAGTCACTGATGGCGCATTTGCAAATCTCACGGGACGTATCGATGAAATCGATCCCGAGCGTGGCAAACTCAAGATATCCGTGTCCATTTTTGGTCGTTTTACCCCCGTCGAACTCGAGTACTGGCAGGTCCAGAGAATCACCGAGTGATCCTTTTGACGAATCTCGGGCAGACCACTTGGTCCCCGCCATTCGCACATTACATCTCGAGCTCGCCAAATCCGGAATTTCAGAATACTAAGTCAAACCCTTTACATCCATGGCCAAGAAGATCCAAGGTTACGTTCGCCTCCAACTCCCCGCTGGTGCAGCCAATCCGGCTCCCCCTGTCGGACCTGCTCTCGGTGCGCAAGGCGTCAATATCATGGCGTTTTGCAAAGAGTTTAATGCGAGGACGAAGGACCAGAACGGCATGATCCTGCCGGTCGTTATCACCGTCTTTTCCGACAAGAGTTTTACATTTATCCTCAAGTCACCGCCGGCGTCGGTGTTGCTCAAAAAGGCAGCCAATATTGCGTCTGGCTCTGCCAAGCCAAATCAGGATAAAGTGGGTAAGGTCACCAAGAAGCAGCTGGCTGAGATCTACAAACTCAAAGCCAAGGACCTGAACGCCAAGGACGAAGCGGCTGGAATCAAGGTCATTGCCGGTACCGCCCGTAACATGGGTATCGACGTTATCGATTAAGCACCGGTTGAGCCAATTTTTGAAGCAGGAAGGTTTCCTGTTTCTCGTAGAAAAAACCTGACGCGGGAGTCCTTTGGGACGCTTGGACCGCAAGGAGTCAACATGCCTGCCACCAAAAAGAGCAAACGTTATCGCAGCGCCGTACAAGTCGCTGACCTTGGTAAAGAGTATCCGCTGAAGGAAGCGATCGATATTCTGGCCAAGTTCCCCAAAGCAAAGTTCGACGAGACGGTCGAGCTTTCATTCCGACTGGGCGTGGATCCCACGGCCGGTGACCAAATGGTTCGCGGAACGACGCCGTTGCCGAATGGTTCCGGTAAGAAAGTGCGCGTTCTCGTCTTTACGGACAACGTAAAGGCTGCGCTGGATGCAGGCGCTGATCATGCCGGCTTGCAGGACATCATGACGAAGATCAACGAAGGTTGGTTGGACTTCGATGTCGCGATTGCGACGACCGAAGCTATGAAAACCGTTCGTTCGATCGCTCGGGTTCTCGGACCTAAAGGATTGATGCCCAATCCGAAATCGGGGACGGTGACCGATGACATCGCTGCGGGAATCAAAGCGGTGAAGGCAGGCCGGGTTGAGTTCAAAATGGACAAAGCCGCCAACATTGGTGTTGGCGTTGGCAAACGTTCCTTTACTCCAGCGCAGATTCACGAGAACGCGTCCGCGGTTTTGGATGCGATCGGCAAGGCGAAGCCAGCCTCCTTCAAGGGCAACTACATCAAGACGGTAGCGATTTCGTCGTCCCAGAGCCCCTCGGTGCATATTGCCTCGACGGAGTTCTCAAAATTCTAATCTAAGCCTCGACTATCCATGAGAGCTGAAAAGCAATA
>JAEUGZ010000232.1 GCA_016794725.1 Opitutaceae bacterium
ACCACACCCCGACCACCGTTCTCAACACCGAGGCTGACACTCTTTCCCTACACGACTCTATGCCGAACTCGTCGCGTCGTTGCGCCTCACCTCCGGACCGGATCGAACTCCGCATCCCCGCGCCTCCGCGTTTTTCCGATCCCAAACCCGAAACGGGTTCCCCGTTCCGCTACGTCCAGACCGGAGCCTTCACGATCGAACCCTGCGTCGTCGCGTCGTTGCGCTTCACCTCCGGGCCGGATCGAACTCCGCATCCCCGCGCCTCCGCGTTTTTCCGATCCCAACCACGAAACGGGTTCCCCGTTCCGCTACGGCCAGGCCGGAACCTTCACGATCGAACTCTGCGTCGTCGCGTCGTTGCGCTTCACCTCCGGACCGGATCGAACTCCGCATCCCCGCGCCTCCGCGTTTTTCCGATCCCAAACCCGAAACGGGCGTCGGCCGCCGTTTCCGCTCAGCCTCCAAAGCCCGAGAGCCACTTCATCTGGAGCTCGTGGTCCCACTTGACCCGCCGCTCGTAGGTCTTTTCCCAGCTCCAGGCGTGAAACATGGGCGATCCCGCGCGGTAGTAGCGTCGTGCCGTCGTGTACAGGGTCTGGTATCCGATCACGGAGTCGTCCATGTGACGGCGAAAGCGGACCAGGCAGGCCTTGTCACCCGTCAGCTGGAAGCGCTTCTTCTCGAGCGCAGCCAGGACCTTGCAGCGATAGTAATCGACCGTGAGCAGGAGGCACTCGCTGTCCTGCAGGAAACGCCGAAGTTCGTCCGGATCGCGCCCGCCAAGGGCGAGCGCTGCGCGGGCGCGATCCCGGGCCTGGCCGGCCATGTCGTAGTAGAGGTCCAGGAGGTGATCCGGCCGGACAAAACCGGCCCCATCCCGGCCCGCCGCCAGTTCCACGGCCAGCTGCGCCACCGGCAGGCTCCGACTGTCCTGCAAGGCCAGGTCTCCGTGCCGCGCTCGGTACAAATCGAGGGTGTAGGCGTCGATGGGCCGGCTGTAGTAGCGCTGGTTGGTCAGACCGGTGGGCCCCTCGGGCGGAGGGTCGTCGAGACGCGTGCGAAAGGTCAGGAGGTCGTCGACCGACGCCTGCACCGCCGCAATCGCGGTGGGAAAGAAGTTGCCAAAGCGGACCGAGGTGAGGTTCTGCAGCCCCGGCAGGATCGGTCCAGTCAGGTCGTACCACTCGGTCACCAGCCGACCGATACGCTCATCTCCCCACTTGCGACCCAGCCACGCCTTGGACCAGGCCTGCTCGCCCGCCGCCTCGCGGTCGGTCCGCCAGAGGTAGCGTCCCTCCAGGAGGTGCCAGAGCTCGTCGCGCTCAAAGTTGACCAGCGGCGCCGCTCCGTCGGGCACGACATCCAGGGTGTGCGGCCAGCACCAGGTCTGGGGCGCATAGAACCAGGCGCCGGTGAAGTAACCGGCATTCTTCCAGCGACGCACCATCTCCCCGATCAGCCGAGGGCTCCCCACCCGGTACGGGGTGATGTCCGCCGGATCGTGCAGGTTCACCACATGGCCGGAAAGCACGCCCTTCCACGTCTCGTGGCGCACATCGGGCCAGGGGCTGGTGATGGTCTCGTCGTTGTGCTTCAGCTCTGAATATAGATTTGGATACAGATTGGGCAGGGCTCGCTTGAAATCCGAGTCCAGCGTCCAGTCACGGATGATGAGTTTTGGGTTCTTTCCACTGTCGCGCGCCGTCTTGAAGATGACATCACGAAACCAGGCCTGCTGCTCCTTGAGGTCAAGCGACTCCCCCGGGCAGATGGAGAGTCCGACGTTGGGAAACTCCGCGAAGTAGCGTGTCAGGATGGTGGTGTAGTACCCGCGCACAAAGTCGTCCGGCACCAGGTACCGGGTGGCATCGGAGTCCGCGGTCCCCTTGCGTCCCATCACCTTCGCGAGGTTTTCGCTGATGTGGATGTTGTAGAAGTGGGTCAGGACCGTGATGTTGCGCTTCGCCGCCTCGGTGGTGAGCCAGCGGAACTGTTCCTGATTGCGCCGGATCTCCTCGCGCGAGAACTGCGACGCCCCAGGGTACTCGGGCAGCTCAAGGATGTGGGGAAACAGGTGTCCCGACCACAGGACAAGCGTGTTCAGACGCGCGGAAAGGAGGTAGTCGAGATAACGCGTCATGAAGGGCCGGTCAAAGAACCACGGATACACCTCCGGACTGAGGTCGCTCTGGTAGGCCCAGCTCGCGCTCAACATCATGAGCACCGCACCGCGCAGGTTGAAGTCGGGCCGGCCCTCCGCCCCGACCACGCTCTGCGGCAACACCAACTCCTGAACACCGTAAAGCACCCCGGCCGGCCCCCCGGCCACCACCTGCGCCCCGCTCTCCGCCCGTTCGATCCGGAACGCCTCCGGGTGACCGATCGTCGGATCGATCCGGTACTCAACCGCGCCTGCGCGCCGCCGCAAGGACTCGGCGTGCTCCAGGATCAGGGCGTCATCGGTCGGCGATCCACGAAGCAGGCCGGTCAGAGCCAGAGCCGGGGCAAGGGTCTTGAGAGTGGACATGAAGAATCGTGGCATGGGAATAGGAAGGGCTGCCGATTGCGTCGGAATCGTTTCATCGGAGCGGGGCGGCTGGCGGGGCAGCCGGTGGGGTGAATTCGAAGGTACCCTCAAAAACACGTCCCTTCTCCAGATCGAGCCGCCACTCGGACCGTTCGGGAGGGCCGCCTTTGACCCACGCTCCCGCCTGATGAGACAAAACCCGCAGGCGCTGCGGTCCCGACTCGCCCGGAATGACCCGGAAGCCGGTCGCACCCGTGACACGCACGGCAGCTCCGTTCACCAGCATGAGGTCCAACCATTCAATCCCGGACCGGGGCCGAAACGAATCCGCGCTGCCGTCCAGCACCCGTTTCCACTGACCAAAAAGGGCCGAGGCGCGCCGGTTGGGCAGCGAGTCGCCGGGGCCGAGGCCAAGCCAGGCGAGTTCGCGCACCTCCTTGCCTACCCAGAACTCCAAGCCGACCTCGGGCAAAGCTTCGGCATCCGCAATTTCCGGGCGTGCAACAAATGAAAGCTTCAGACTTCCGTTCGGGAGAACCTCGTACACCGTATCGACCACCACCGCATTGCGCGCGTCGGCCCGGTACTCCGTCGTGGAGGCGACCCGCACGGTGTCGTCGTGCTCTGACACTTCAAACCGGCTCGCTCTCGCCGGCATTCCCTGCAAAAAGGTCTGCCAGGGTTGCTGGACCTTTCTCGCGGCCAAGGGACGACACTCGCTCTCCGTGGGAGGGCGCCAGACGGCCAGGTCGGTGGCCTGCACCACACGCACTCCTGCCCAATCGGCGGTTGCAAGCTGGCCGGTGGCGGACTGAAACGAATACCGGGCCCCGTTCGCTTCCACCGTGAGCGTTGCTCCGGTACGGTTCACCTTGGGACGCGGTCCTCCACCCTGCTTCGCGTCGGCTCGACGCGGGAGATTGACAAGACGGACGCTGTGGCGGGTGATCTCCGCTCCAGCCGGATCAAAGAAAGTCAGATGGAGGTGAGTGGCCCGACCAACCTCTGGAGACGCGGGCGCAAGATTCGAAATGCTCACAGTCGCCTCGGCATGAGGCGGGCAGGAAAGCTTCACCTCGCCCTTCGCGAGAATTTCGGCTCCCCCAAATAGCGTCCAGTTCGCTCGTACCGTGGAAAGGTCGGTGAAGTCGTAGGCATTGCGGACCCGGACCACCACGTCCTTCTGTCCTGGCGCCCACTCGACCTGTTCGGTCATGACCTGGACGGGCGAATACACGGCCTTGGTTTCCCAGTAGTCACGCTGCGGAGCCAGATCGGCGTCGACGATGCCGTCACCTCCATACACGCCATGGACATCGAGGATCTCATCGGGTCCAAGCCAGCGGTTGAGCACAAGATCACCCCCGCGCGAGGGGTACTTTGCCAGATCGCGCACCGGTGCGTGCACGACCCGCCCGTTCACCCGACGCCGCAGTCCCTGATCTGCCCACTCCCAGATCATCGCACCGGCGCCGGCAGGATGGCGGGTGAGGGAATGCCAGCGATCGGCCAGTCCGCCAAAGTCGTCTGGACCGACGGCGTGGGTGTATTCGGTGGTGACGATCGGACGACCAGAAGAGGCGGCAAGCCGGTCATACTCCTCCGCAGTCCAATAGTGCGGGGCGAGGAGATCGATCTCCGGCGGCAAATCCGCCTCGGCGCGCCAGGGGAGCAGCAGCGGCCGCGTCGGATCCATGCCCTTGAGCGCGCGGGCGCACAGGATGTGAGTGTCCGTGAGCGGATCCTCGTTGCCCAAGGCCCAGATAATCACGCTCGCACGGTTGCGGTCGCGCGCCACGGTTTCATGAACGCGGGTGAGTGCCTCACCCACGAACGAAGGATCAGCCAGCTCCTCGTCAGCCAGGCAGTACGGCACCTCGTTGATGACGTAGAGGCCCAGTTCGTCGCACAGGCGAAGGAATCCCTCGGCCGGTGGGTAGTGAGCCGTGCGCACGGTGTTGATGTTCGCCGCCTTCATCGCCCGAACGTCCGCCAGCCAGTCTTCTGGTCGCGTTGCGCGGCCGACCTCGGGATTCAGGTCGTGGCGGCAGACGCCCCGCAGTTTCACCGCCTGGCCATTGATGCGGAGCACGCCACCTGCGGTGGACACTTCGCGAAAGCCCACCCGCTCGGCACGGCTGTGTACCACGGTCCCGCCGACGATCAGGTCAACACGAAGACCATAAAGCGCCGGCGTTTCGGCCGTCCAAGGTGCGGGCGAGACCACTCGCAGGGTCAGTGGCACGTCCCGCGAGGTTCGTGCTCCGGTGATACGTACCGGAACGTCGACGCGCTGGATTTCGTTTTCCCTGGCGTCCATCAACACCGCGCGCACGGTCACGGACTCGGAGAGGGAGTGCCACGGGTGTCCCTTTTCGTAACGCGCGACCAATGCCCGGATACGCAACTCCGCGTTGCGGAAATCATCGTCGAAGTCGGTCACCACCTCGATGCGGTCAAGATGGTACGGCTTCGGCAGGTACTCCAGCCAGACACTGCGGAAGATTCCCGGCAGGGACCAGTCGTCGTTCTGGTCCATCCGCCAGAACTTGTCCTGCTGCCGAACCCGTACGCACAACAGATTCTCCACCCCCGGTTTCAGCGCGGTGGTCACATCGAAGGCGAACGCGGTGAATCCACTGTCGTGACGCCCCAGACGGACGCCATTGAGCCACACCTCAGCGGACTGCCAGACCCCTCCAAAATGCAGCAGCACCCGTGGAGCCACCTCGAAACCACCGGTTGCCGGTGTGAACCGTCGAACATAGAATCCTTCCGCGGCGGAGGCATGGATGAAGAGAGGTTCCTCAAACCCATGCAGGGCCCAGTTGGAGGGCACCGGGATCGACCGAAACCCGGCGCCCTCGGCCCCGGTTTCGTGAAAACGAACAAACCGTTCCGCCGCGACCGCGTCCGGAGCGACGGCGAGCAGCCAGGAACCGTCGAGGGACTGCCGCAGCGCCGGCTCGGTCCGCGGCCCGGCCGCTGCGATCGCCAGCGCGGAGGCGATCAACAACCCTCCGCCCCCGCGGGCGAGGGAAGAAAGTGCAGCTAGAGCAAAGACGCGGCGGCAGACCAGACACACGGTATCCAACATGGTGGGGGCAGGTGAATTGAAGCCCGCGGAGCACCGGTCCGATGCGCCCTTGGCATCGGTGACGGCGAGCAAGGCCTGGCTCCGGATGCCGGAGCCGGCCCGACCTCGGGAAAAGTTCGACGCGGTGGTTAGAAAGTGCCCTTCACGCCCAGCTCCCAGAAGCCGCCGAACCGGGCGTAGCGGGCCCAGGCCTCCTTGCGTCCGACATAACTCCAGAGCGGCTCGTCGAAGATGTTCTTGCCGTTCACAAACACCGTGACGTGCCGGCTGATCCGGTAGCTGGCCGTCACGTCACACATGAGACGTTCGCCATCGTAGTTGTACCAGCCGCTGACCCCCGTGTTGGTCTGACGCTTGCCGGTGTAGTTGGCACGGAACTGCGCATAGAAGGGTCCCTGCGAATAGCTGATGCCGGCGTTCCAGGTGTCCTTGGACGAATTCAGGTAGTTGTCCCAGCTGTCGAAGTGCAGCCGGGTGTAGTTGGCAAAAACTCCGATGCCCTTGAGCCGACCGGGCAGGAAGGCGAGCTGCTGGGCGTAGTCGATCTCAAAGCCGCTGGTCTCGGTGCTGGCGACGTTCTCGGTGATGGAGAGGGTGTAGCCCGGATAGATGTCGGCAAGGTAGGAGTCGGTTACCGGGATGTTGGTCAAGGTGCGTTGCAGGTCCTTGATCTTGGAGGTGAACCAACCGACGGTGATCTGGCCGACCGGTTCAAAATAGTACTCCAGGCTGACATTGAAGTTCTTCGAGGTCTCGGGTTTGAGGTCGGGATTGGTGGTGGTGAGGGTGAAGGTCGACTCGTTCACATTGCTGATGCCGGGGATGAGGTTCGCGATGTCGGCCCGGGTGATGGCATCGTGGTAGGAGGCCCGCACCATCAGGTTGTCATGGAGACGATACGTGCCGTGCAGGTAGGCCAGGGTCGTGTCGTAGTCAGAGTCGTTGGTGAGGCGACTGCCATAACGCGCGTAGAGATAGGCTTCCGAGGTGGTGGATACGCTGCCTGGATTGGCCGGATTGACCAGGCGCTTGGCGGCGAGATCGCCGATGTCCTTCACGCCCTTGCCCCACGACTTGGTGCGTTCGATGCGCACCCCAGGTGACAGGTCGAGCTTGCCGACGGTGAAGATCGACTGCAGGTAGACGCCGTCGATCTGCTCCTTGAAGTCCCAGCTGTTCTGGAGGCGGGTTTGGAGATGCTGGGCGGTGTTCGCCGTGAAATAGGAGGGGTTGGAGGCATAGAGCCGGGCGAGTGCGAACCGATTGAAGACCGGCAGGCCGTTGGCATTGCCGCCGAAACCCCAGTCCGAATGGAAGCCGGATTCAACCCAGTTGATCGGGCGGTCGTTGTCGCCTGAGTTCGCGACGCCGTCGGCGCCCACCAGCATGTATTGCATGCTTTCCTGCCGCTCGACATCGCGCACATTCAGTGTGGAGGTCAGCCCGGCCTTGATCGTCGTCCGGACTTCGCCGAGGTTCAGCTTGTAGCGCAGGTCGACCCGTCCCGTCCAGATCTGGTCCTTGCTGCGACGCTTCACCGTCGTGATGCTGTTGTTGTTGAAGGTGTAATTGGCGGCGTTGCGCGCATCGGCTCCGGTGAGTTGCGCGTAGGTGATGTCGTCCGGACGGTCGGCCGAGGGACGCGACCAGGACCAGTTGATGGTCGGGCTGTTCGCCGTTGTGTTGTCGAACCAGCCGGTGCCCAGGGCATCGTACCAGTTGTCGGCCCGGGAGAACTGCGCCTGCCCCGTGACCTGAAGTGCGTCGCGCTTGAATTCCAGGTTTCCGTTCAGAATCATGGTATCGCCAAACTTGGCACGGGCGGTGCCGCCGTTGGTCATCTGCCAGGTTCCGCCGTAGATGGTCTGACTGCGCAGGGAGTACTCGACCCCGGGCACGACCGGACCACCCGGCGAGTTGACCACGCCCGCGGTGGCGGAATTGGCCGGCACGTTCATCTGGAAGTTCCGGTTGAGCGACTCGTTGTAGAAGGTGTTGTAGTCGACCTTGAACCAGGCCGAGAGCTCGGAATTGAACTTGTAATCGAGCCGCAGGTTCCCGTTGGTGCGGGCGGTGGGACGCAATCCGTGCTGGAACTGAATGCTGTTGGCCCGGGGAATCTCGGTCGCGTTGTTCGTCAGGTCACTGTCGACGTTGTAGGCTGTGCCACCCCCGCCGATCCAGACGTGCTGCTGCATGCTGTAGACATCGGAACGGCTGAGCCCGACGATCAGCCCGAGTTTGTCCGCGAGCAGCACATCGGAGTACTCGAACGCATAGTTCGGCCGAATCTTGTAGTGGTCCTGGTCATCCCAGCCGTAACTCTTGTCGAAATCCATCGCCCGCGAGTTGCCAGTCAGGCTGACCGAATAGTCGATGCGGCGACCCTTGCGGTCAAAGGCGCTCTTGCTGCGGAGATTGACCGTGCCAGCCGCGGTGGACGGCTGGTCGGGCGTGGGGGTCTTGGACAGTTCCACGGTTTCGACCGATGAGATGGAAAGCTGCTCAAACTCGAACGTCCGGCCGGTGCCGATGGTGGATGAACCGGCCATGGCGACGCGGGCGCCATCGATCATCACGGACGTGTACTTCGGGTTGTATCCGCGAATGCGGATGGCACGAACATCAGCCTCGACGTAATCGCTGGTCACCCCGGGCATCATTTTCAGGAACTCGCCGACATTGTTCTCCGGCACCTTGCCGAAGACATCCGAGGCGATGACCTTCTTCATGTTCTCGGCGTTGCGCTGGTCCATGATGGCCTTGGCATTTCCCTCCCGCTCGGTGGCAACCACGAAGGTGCCGAGTCGAATCGTCTCCTTGTCATAGACGGCACTGCCGAGGTTCACATCCTGCCGGACCGACTGCCCCGCGACCACCGTCACCGGAACCGTCTGGGTGTCGAGACCCAGGTAGGAGACCATCAGCTCCACCGTCCCGGCCGGGACTCCGGTCAGCGTATAGGTGCCGCCCGACTCCGAGATCGTCGTCACATCGGTCCCCTTCACGGCGATGGTGGCACTCCGAAGGTACTGACCGGTGGCCTCGTTGAGCACGCGACCGGTCACGGTGCCCGTGCCCTGGGCGTGGATCAGGACGGGCAGCACGGCGACGAAGGCAAACGCCAGGCGGAGGAGCCGGTTCCAGCACGCGGCGGCTGGAATCGATCCCGATCGCGCCAGGCGGATGGCTGCGCGAACGACCAGGAGGTTCAAGGGTGAGAGCATGATGGCAGGGTTCACGACGCAGGGAAGCTGCGCCGGCAGACGTGGGGAGGTCATGGTTGGGGAAACATCCGCGCGGCCCAAAGGGGTCCGAGCCTGGCGGATGCTGGAAGTCCTTTGGCAGGACCCGGCGCATCGGGCCATGCTGACTTCACGAACATCGTTGCCTAACTTCCGTGGAAACTGCGGCGCGGCCCCGACGAGACCGCCTTCGTCAACGGTCGCCGACCCAGATTCCGTCGATGAGGAGTGAGTGCGAAACGGGAGGGCTGCCGCGTTCGTGGCGGTGCATCTGGCCGATGACCAGTTCCACCGCGGCCGCTCCCAGCAACTCCGAGCGGTAATCGATTCCCCACACGTCTCGCTGGAAGGCATCCAACGCCAGCCAGGCCACGCGGATCGAGGTTGCCTTGAGCGCCATCAACCAGTTTCCGACAAAATCCTCGGCGGCAAGAATGGCGTCGGGCTGATATCGCTCCAGCCAGCGCTCGAACACGGCCCGCTTGTCCTGCCCGACCACCAAGGGCGGCAGTCGTTCCCCCTTGGGCCACAGCTGCTGTTGCACGAGATAGGCCGCCCGCCACTTTCCGTCGGCCCGTTCGTCATTCCACGGGCTGATGACAAAGCCAATGCGACGAAAACCGCGCGCGCGGAGTTCGCGACAGGCCAGCGATCCCCCTTGGTAGTGATTGTGCGATACGCGGTGCATGACGGGCTCGCGCAGGCTCGTTCCGATCGCCACACCCGTGAGCCCACTCAGGTCGAACGGGTAGTGCATGGCCGATTCCGGGACCGGCGGGAACAACACGCCCCACTGCGAGCGGGTGAGCAGAATCTGGCGCAACCGGCCCGGACTGATCTCGTCGCGCGCCACCGCGTGGACCTCGATCTCATAACCCAGCTCCCGCGCGCGCCGCCGCGCCCCGTCCAGGGCGGGGGATCCATTGTGTCCCAGCGCCGCCTGCACCTCCTCGGTCCAGAAGTTGATCCAGGCGATGTGGTGCGGATCGTTGCGGCGGCGCTGACTGTGCAGCTGGGCCATCAAGGCGGCCACCAGCGGATTCGTCCGATAACCGAGGCGCTCCGCCATGCGCTTGATCTCATTCCGACGGCGTTCCGGGATGGTCGGATCACCCCGCAACGCCTTCGACACCGTGGATGTCGCCACCCCCACGGCCCGAGCCACCGCCTGCATCGTCACGAGTCCGGTTGATTTCACGAAACGATGTTCGCCCACGCGCGGCGACGGAGTCAAGCTGACCACCTGCTGATCGAGGCCAGTCCAGTCCGAAGGAGACAATGGGGGGCGTCCCTTCCCCCCTCACAGCCAACTGGGTTCCCTGCGCCTGCGCCTCAGCGCGAGGAGCATGCGTGGGAAACCACCGCGATACCGTTGGAGGTGGCCTCGCCGAGGCCGCGACGGGACCGCCCGGTCCCGCCTCCGTGGTTCGATTTGTTCACGCGAAGCCCTTCCCGCGGGGTCGGCGATCCCACCTCCACCGGGCGGCGAACCCTGCATCTCTACGGCCGTACGTTTTGGGCGACCGCCACGCGCAACCGGCGTCGTCGGAGCGACGCCCTCCATCGATGCGGCCACCCCATGCGGTTCCGGCGGATCAGCGCCGGGGTGTTTCAATCCGGCCGCGACCCGAGGTCGCGGTCACACCGCCCTCACCCGCCGCGGGTGCACTCCTGGAGGGCGTCGCTCCGTCGACGCCGCGGGTTCGATCGTCGCGCTGCCTCGCCGGTGCGTTGGCCGATGTCGGCAAGGCTTCTTTGTTTACGATGGGGCTGCTGATCCTGTGCTGGTTGGGTTCGCCACGCGCGACCGGCGTCGACGGAGCGATGCCCTCCATTAATCCTACTCCCACAGAGGGGTCTCGGCCTCGTCATTTCTAGATGTGAACGCTTATCGGTCGGTGACCTCGCCTCCAACGGGCGCCAGGGCGCTCGCCAGGCGAGGTCATTGCATCCGGCCCGGATCCGGCGGATGGCCCTGGCTCGACAATCGGGTTTCCGCGGCTTCGTAGAGCTGGCGGAGGTGCTCGCGGCTGTTGTTCAGGTGCGTCCGCATCGCCGCCCGCGCGCTGTGGGGATCGCGCAGCGCGATCGCGGAATAAATCTCGCGGTGCTCCTGATTGCTCCGGCTGAGGTATTCCAGCGCATTGTTTCCCGCAATGTACCGCAGGTTCACGCGCGTGCGCGGCAGAATGGCGAGTCCCAAGTGGTTGAGCAGTTCGCTGAAGTACCGGTTGCCCGTGGCGGAGGCGACCTTGAGATGAAACTCAAAATCGAGCTTCTTTGTCTCTCCGTCCGTCTCCAGGTGACGCTGGATACTCTCGATGGACTCATGCATTGCGCGGAGTTGCTCCGGAGTATGGCGGAGGGCGGCGAGGTAGGCCGACTCCGTTTCAAAGCTCATCCGCAATTCCAGCAA
>JAEUGZ010000238.1 GCA_016794725.1 Opitutaceae bacterium
GGTGGAGGGCGTCGCTCCGTCGACGCCGGGGGACGAACCCTGCACGACAACGTCCGTACGTTTTTGGTGAACACAACGCGCAACCGGCGTCGACGGAGCGACGCCCTCCATCCATCCAACGCACACCGAGGGGGTCTCCACCTCGTCATCTCTCAAAGCCGCGACGGGACCCCTTGGTCCCGCCTCCGCGCTCCGCCAGACCTGCGCAACTTCCTTTGGCGCGCACTCAACTTCCCCATGCCCCTCCTCAATCGCACTCTCGCCACCATCTGCCTCGGTGTCGCACCCCTGATGGCGCAAATCCACCAGGGCGACGTCACCGATGTCCGCGTCATCCGTCGGTATGAACAACATCCCGGCTCCTCGCTGCTGTGGGAACCGTACATTGCCGCCTGGAAGCCCAAACACCTGGTCGCCGCCTTTGGTGCGGGGATCCCCGGCAAAACCGACATGGGTGACATCCTCGCGAGCGTGTCAACCGACGATGGTGACACCTGGAGCGACCCGGTCCCGGTCTTCAACCACAACGAGCGCCAGGGCGCGATCCAGTTCGCCTACGCCAACGCCATCCTCTACCACCCGCCGGGACAGGATGTGATCTGGTGTTACGGCATGCGGTGTCCCATGAACTACCGTCACAGCGAGGACTCCCAACTCGTGGGCGCCTACAGCGCCGACGGCGGACGTTCCTGGATTCAGGTGGAGCTTTCCATGGGCTACACCGGCCCGCTCATCGTCGTCGCCGGACTCCATCAGGTCGTCGACCATGGCCAGGTGCGCTACCTGCTGCCCGCCCACCGCAACACGCGGCGCAACGATCCGCGCGGCACCCGCGACCAGTTCATTTTGACCAGCACCAGCCTGATGGAATGGACGCTCGCCGGCTTCATCCCCCAGCCCGAGTCCGGACCTCCCGTGTTTCTGCACGAAGGGGGACTGGCCGTGGGTGACGCCCCCGGCGAGTTGAAGCTGATGATGCGCACCGCCGACTACGCCGACGAACGCAAGATGACCGATCCACCGCGGGCGTTTTCCAGCGTGAGCAAGGACAATGGTCGCACCTGGAGCCCCGCCCGCTCCGAACCGGACCTCTGGAACGCGAAGTCGAAAGGCTACTACACGCGGAGCCTCCAGGGGACGGAACTCTACGTCTACAACGACGACGTCGCCGGGGTGCGCAAGAGTCTGCGCTACAAATTCAAGCCCGCCGGCGGCGCCTGGAGCGCGGAAAAGACCTTTTACGACGCCGGCATCAAGAACTCCTACCCTTCCCTGATCGAGGTGGCCCCCGGTGATTTCCGCGCCATCTGGGACAGTGGGACCAAGGATCGGGCTCGCACCCATATTCAGTTTGGCAAATTCCGCCTGCCGGCGACACCCTGACTCCCTTCTCTGCCATGATCACGCTCCCCTTCCTTGCAACCTCGCCCGCCTCCGCCCACTGCCGCCGACGCGTCAGTCGTTGGTGTGCGTGGGCCGTGCTCTTGCTTGGCTCGGGGCCGGCGGCCTCCCTGGTCCAGGCTGCGGCCGACGGTCCCAATCTGCCGTGGGTCGATCTCTCCCAGGATACGCAGCGGCACGTCGTCATCGCAGCGGGCAGCGCCACCGTATACCA
Source organism: Opitutaceae bacterium (assembly GCA_016794725.1). GTDB lineage: Bacteria > Verrucomicrobiota > Verrucomicrobiia > Opitutales > Opitutaceae > UBA6669. The sequence goes on from JAEUGZ010000238.1 coordinate 1,616, forward strand.
GGGTCATCCCACGACCCTGCTCATGCCCGACCAGAAGACGATCTTCGCCGTCTGGTCGCTCGGACACGGCGGCCCGGTCGGCCCCATGGCGCGGAGCAACGACGCCGGTCTGACCTGGACGCGACTCGATGACGCGCTGCCGGCCTCGTATCAAAAACACCGCAATTGCCCCAGCATCTATCGGCTCGTCGATCCGGCCGGCAAGGAACGGCTCTGGGTTTTCTCCGCGCACCCGCTCATGCCGCGCATCCTCAGCGAGGACGGCGGCAAAACTTGGACCGAACAGCCGGCCCTCGGCTTTCCCTGCGTCATGACCTTCAGCAGCATCGTGCGCCTGAAGGACGGCAGCTACCTCGGACTGTATCACCGCGGTCCCGACGGCAAGGACCGGAGTCCACTTGAGGTCCTGCAGACCTCGACCCGCGACGGCGGTGTGACCTGGTCGGAGCCTCGGGTGGTCGCCGCCGTCAAGGGCAAGGACCCGTGCGAGCCTTTCGCTTTCCGCTCTCCGGATGGAGCCGAACTCTGCCTCGTCATGCGGGAAAACAAACGCACCGGTCGCAGCCTGATCTCCTTCAGCCAGGACGAAGGCGGCACCTGGAGCGAACCGGTCGAGACCCCCTGGGGCATGTCCGGCGACCGTCACATCGGCATCACCCTCGATGATGGGCGTCTGCTCTTCGCTTTCCGCGATCAGGCGCCGCAGAGTCCGACCCGCGGCCACTTCGTCGCGTGGGTCGGCACGTACGCCGACCTCAAGCGCGGCTTCTCCGGCCAGTACCGCATCAAGCTCCTGCACAGCTTTGCCGGAGGCGACTGCGGCTATCCCGGACTGGAGAAGCTGCCCGATGGCACGATCATCGCCACCACGTACATCAAGTATCGTCCGGGCACCGACAAGCACTCGGTGGTCAGCACGCGCTTCAAGATCGCTGACACCGACCGTCTCGTGCTGCGCTGATTTGACACGCGCTGGTGCCACACGCCCCGGTCGAAACGATCCCATGAGTGCGTTAGCCGCGATGGACACCGACCGATACGGACTCAGACCAGGAATCGAAGGCAGAAGCCACCTTGCGATCTCGTTGGAGGTGGCCTCGCTGAGGCCGCGACGGGACCATCAGGTCCCGCCTCCGCCTTCCGTTTCTCCATCGCGGCGCCAATCCCCGCGGGGTCGGCGACCCCACCTCCAACAAAATCGTCTACCCGTTTTGACCGCGGACCGCAGAAGGGATGCCTGCGTTGAGGCCCTTGCGTGAGCGTTGAGTCCGCCTTTTTCCGTGTTTCACCTGGGGCACTTGGGTTCATGAAACGATCCACTTTCTGCCTTAGCCGGTTTCGACTCGGCTGCTCGATCCTTGTTGGACTCGGAACCTGGGTCGGGGCCGCGTCCGGCGCGCCAGGCGCCACCGCGGACCGGCCGCCGCCGAACATCGTCTTCATTCTCGCCGACGATCTCGGGATATCGGACCTGCACTGCTACGGGAGCGCCTGGCACGACACGCCCAATCTGGATCGCCTCGCGCGTCAGGGCCGGCGCTTCACCTCCGCCTATGCGCCCGCACCCATTTGCTCGGCATCCCGCGCGGCCCTGCTGACGGGACGTTCCCCCGCCCGGCTCGGTCTCGAGTTCGTGATCAAGGACCCGCCGGCCGAACCGCCCACCGACCACCTGCTGCAACCCCCGCCGTATCCCCGCGAGCTGCCACTGTCGGAGGTCACGCTGGCCGAGGTGCTGGGACCCGCCGGCTACGCCACGGGCTACTTTGGAAAGTGGCATCTCAATCCCCACGCGGGAGCGTATCTGAAATGGTCCAACACCTTGGGACCGCTGCAGCAGGGTTACGCGGAGGGAGACGAGACCTTCGGCAGTCATCCTTACAGCGAACGCGGCGCGGCGTCGGAGTCGCGTCCGGCGCTGGCACCCGGCGAGTACGGTCGCGATACCCTGACCGAGAAGGCCGTCGAGTTTCTCCGCGCGCACCGTCACGAGCGGTTCTTCCTGCACCTGTCCCACTACTACGTGCACGATCCGATCCGGACCCGCGCCGCCTGGCTGGTCGATAAGTACCAGGCACGACTGCCCGCCGGCGCCGCCCCCCGCCGGGCGGCCTATGCCGCCATGGTGGAAACCCTGGATCATCTGGTCGGCCAGGTGCTCCAGGAGCTCGACGCCCTCGGCTTGAGCGAAAACACCCTGGTGGTCTTCACCTCGGACAATGGAGGACATCCGGTCTTTGCCGCCAACGGCCCCTCCCGGGGCAGCAAATGGAACCTCTACGAAGGCGGTATCCGAGTGCCCTGGATTGTGCGCTGGCCCGGGGTCATTCCCGCGGGGACCGAGAGTGGCGCCCGGTTCATCGGCACCGATCTGCTGCCGACGCTGTGCGCGGTGGCGAACACGCCCCCGCCTGGCGGAGTCACGCTGGATGGCGAGAATGTCCTGCCGCTCTGGACCGGTGCCGGAGTTGAACGTCCGGACCGTAGCCTGATCTGGCACTTTCCCTACTACCACCCGGAGGTGAAGTACGGCGAGGCTTTGGGAAAGATTGGCGTCAACGATTTCGCCATCAGCCAGACCCGCCCCCACTCCGTCCTGCGATCGGGCGACCAGGTGCTGCTGCACTTTTGGGAAACCGGTGCCGACGAACTCTACGACACCGCACGCGACCCCAGTCAGCAGGTCGATCTCGCCCTCACCCATCCGGAGGTCGCCCGGCAGCTCCGCACTCGGCTGGACGCCTCGCTCAAGGAGCAGGGGGCCCGGTCCGCCCAGGTGGTTCAGCCCAACTACGCCTCACGGCTGGCGGCCAAGGTCGGCCCCACCCGCACCGTGGTCTACCGTCGTTTCGGCAATCTCGAACTGACGCTCGATCTGTTCCTGCCCGCCGGGCATAAGCCCACCGACCGGCGTCCGGCGCTTATTCTCTTTCATGGCGGTGGCTGGACCTCGGGGGCTCCCCGCGTGATGTACCCGCACGCCCACTGGGCCTCCCAGCAGGGATGGGTGGGGATCAGTGTGCGCTACCGCCTCTTCAAGGCAGGGACCGAGGTGAGCGTCTTCGAGTGCGTGAAGGATGCCCGCGCCGCAGTTCGTTACATTCGGGCCCACGCGGGCGAACTCGGCGTCGATCCCCACCGCCTGGCCGTTGGTGGAGCCTCGGCCGGGGGGCACCTCGCGGCGGCGACCGCGCAGTTTGCTTTCGATCATGACGGCGAGCCGTCTGACGTCTCGAGCACCCCGAACGCGCTGGTCCTGTTCTCACCGGTGATTGATACGTCCGCCGCTGGCTACGGCCAGGCCAAGATCGGCGAGCGCTGGCGGGAGTTGTCACCCTTGCACCAGGTTCGCGCCGGCCTCCCGCCCACGCTGGTCTTCCACGGCACCGCCGACTCCACCACGCCCTTTGCGGGCGCGCAGGGCTTCCACGACGCCATGGTGCGCGCCGGCAACGTGTGCGTGCTCGAGGTGAAGGAGGGTGGTCCTCACACCTACCTCTTCAAGGACGCCGACGACTTCCAGCGGAGCCTCACCGAGATGACTCGTTTCTTTGCCACGCTGGGCTGGTAGGCCGACCGGTCTCCGTCCGCGCCCCCCGCTCCGTTCCCGCATCGCCTCCTGCCATGAGCCCTCTCCGTAATTACCTCAGCGTGACGTTTCTCTTTGTCCTGCTCCTTCCGGTCGGCGCCGCCGTGCGACTGCCGGGGATCATCTCCGATCACATGGTGCTCCAGGCCGAGGTCGAAGCGGTTCCGCTCTGGGGCTGGGCGGATCCCGGCGAACGGGTGACCGTGACCTTTGCCGGCCATCGCGTCGAGACCGTCACCCGGACCGATGGCGCCTGGCGGGTCGATCTGCCCCGGCTCAGCGCCACGGCCGAGGGACGGGATCTGATCATTGCAGGGAAGGATCAACGGCTGGTTCGGGACGTGGTGGTGGGCGAGGTCTGGTTATGCTCGGGTCAGTCCAACATGGAGATGCAGATGAAGGGACTCCACGGGCAGGTCGACCGGGCCGACGAGGAAATCGCTGCCGCGCAGTTTCCCGCCCTGCGCCTCTTCGATTTTGACGAAGCTTACGACATCTACCGCCTGCCCGTGCCGCCGGGCACGCCCCAAGCGGATCGTCCGGGACGCTGGATACGCTGCACTCCCGAGACCGCGGCGCGTTTCATCGCCCTCGGCTACTACTTTGGTCGCGAACTCCACCAGGTGCTCCACGGCCGGGCGGTCGGCCTCGTCCACAGTTCGGTCGGTGGCACACCAATCGAGGCTTGGACCAGTCTGGAGGCGCAAAAGGCCGTTACGGCCCTGCAGCCGCTGCTCGCCGACTGGACGCGGCGGCTCGACGGCTACGATCCCGCGCGCGAGCAATCCGCCGCCGCCGTCGCGCGCGAAGCCTGGATCCGGCAGCGGGATGCCGCCAAGGCCGCCCATCAGCCGCCGCCCAAGGCCCCCGCGGCCTACAAGAACCTTCGAGTGAGCACGCCGGCCGGCCTCTTCAATGGCATGATCGCGCCCCTCGTGCCCTACCGCTTGAAGGGCGTGCTCTGGTACCAGGGAGAACGCAATGCCGCGGGTCCGTTCACCTCGCTCTACGGTCTGCAGCTTGAAACGTTGGTCAAGGACTGGCGGTCGCAGTGGGGCGACGACCTGTACTTCGCCTGGGTGCAGATACCCGCCTTCCAACGGGAGCAACGGGAACCGAGCGAACCGAATGGCTGGGGGGTCTGGGTGCGCGACGGCCAGCGCCAGGCCCTGCGCCTGCCGCGCACCGGCATGGCAATCACCCTCGACCTCGGGGGCGCCACCGCCGGTCACCCCACCAACAAAGCCGATTTCGCCCATCGCCTCGCCCTGGTCGTGCGTCACGAGGTCTATGGCGAAGCCCTGCCTTTCTGGTCCGGCCCGGTCTTTCGTTCGGCCCGCCAGGAACCGGGGCAGATGGTGCTGACCTTCGATCACGCCGAAGGGCTGAAATCGAGCCAGGCCGAACTCAAGGGCTTTGCCATCGCCGACGCGCAGCGGAAGTTCGTCTGGGCCCGCGCACGTATCCAGGGCAATGAAGTGATCGTCTCGCATCCCGACCTCGCTCGTCCCACAGCCGTGCGTTACGGTTGGGCCGCCAATCCCGTCGCCACCCTGGTCAATGGGGGTGGATTGCCCGCCTCCCCGTTCGCCACGGACGACGGCCGGTAACGCATGAAGCGGTGGATCGTCAAACCGTGGGTGATGAGGCCTGTCTTTGTCCCCCCCCGAACTGAATTGCCCGCCTGATCCCACTCCACACACCTTGAATCTATGACTACTCCTCCAGTCCGCTTTGCGATCGTCTCCCCCGGCCGT
>JAEUGZ010000242.1 GCA_016794725.1 Opitutaceae bacterium
ACTCTTTTCCGGTGTATTGACAAATCCCAGCACGCTCGCCGCCGCGAAGCGGCCTCCCCGGGAGGTCATCGACGAGCTTTGTCGCGCCGTGCCCAACCCTGTTTTTTATCAACTGAGGGACGGGACGGTCGAGACAATGAAGCGAGAGGCCGCTTCCTGGCTGGAGCTCGGTTGGACGAACCTCGGCATCAAGGTGGCGCTGACTCGCGAAGGGTGTGCGATCCTGCACTGGCTGAGGCAGCAGGGGGTGAATCACCGGCTGGCCACCTGTGTGCCGACCGTGGTTCAGGTCCTGCTGGCGGCCGCTTTGGAGGTTCCTTGGATCACACCGACCGGTTCGGCGTTGGAGCGCATCGGCGGACCGTCCAAACTCGCGCTTCTCTCTGAAATGCAGCAGGCCCTCGATCGCCAGCACTCCGCCACCCGGCTTATTCCGAGCCTGACTTCGCCGGCCGAGATGCAGGCATTGGCGCTTTCAGGAGTGCAATCGGGGTTCATTTGGGACCGCGATCTCGCCCGCTTTGTCGACCACGAACTGGTCCGCCAGGGTTTGGCCGCGTTTGCGCCGGCATGGGAGCAGTTGGATCTTCTTTCGTCGGTCGATGCCCGGGGTGAAACCGTATGAGACTGACCATCGTCGGGAATACCGTGATTGATCTGGTTTTCCCGGACGTTTCCCGGCTTCCGACGTGGCCACGGCACACGGAATTCACCTCCAAGAATCTCGTCCTCCTGAAACGTCCACCGGTGGTTACCTTGGGCGGCAACGGTGCCAACGCCGCCTTTGTTGCAGCGAGCTGCGGTGCCGAGGTGACCCTCGTGACCCAACTCGGTCGGGACGCTTTGGGGACTCTCGCGACTGGATGGCTCCGCCAAGCAGGATGCCGAGTCGTTCCAGCGGACCTTGCGGACGCGAGCGCGGTCAATGTCACCGCAGCCAATACGACCCACGCCCGGGCCACGTTTTTCTATCCGGGCCTGCGTCCGCGTTTGACCGGCGTCACCCCTCCCGGCGGGCGTGGGGCGCTCCTGGTCTGTGGCTGGCCGCATCCACCGATGGCGGAAATGGCGCGCCGGTTCCGTTTGCTCGACGCGGCGGGGGGGCTCACGGCACTCGACACGGGTCCCCTCCTTGGCCCGGTCTGGACCCTCGCCGAGTTGCGTCCCGTGCTGAGCTCCCTGCGGCTTCTTCTCAGCAATGAGTTCGAACTCAAGGCCATCACCCGTGCCCGTACCCTCGCGTTGGCGGTGAGGCGGATGCGCGGTTACTTTGCGGGGGATCTGGTCGTGAAACGCGGAGCTGCGGGCGCGCTCTGGTATCCGGCGCACGAAGAGCTGGCGTCGGAGTGGCCGGCGGCGCGGGTTTCCGTGGTTTCCACGATCGGTGCCGGCGATGCTTTCAACGGCGCGCTGCTGGCGCAGCTCTGTCGCGGAGCGGGCTTCCCGGTCGCGCTTCGTTTCGCGAACCGCGTGGCGGGACAGGCGGTCAGTTCGCGACAAGGCGTACTGGGAGTACGAGGGAAAATCCGGATACCGACAAGGCGCGGCCCCTCCGCCTAAGGTCAAGGGGCCGGGCGGAAGGGCGTTCACGGACGGGGCCGGGCATGTGCTTCGGCGCACCGCGGACAGGCTGGCGGAGGGTGGGCGGGTGCGCCGCCGGGTGTGAAAAAGGGTCTCAAGCGGGAGTTGCGACCGATGCCGGTTCGGTGTCACGTGGACGTTCCGCCATGTCTGGCTATTGCTCCCCCACTTTCGACGGTGTGCTCCTCGCTGCGGGGCGGTCGCGACGCATGGGGAGTGACAAGGCGTTGGTGCCGGTTGCCGGCGGTCGCGTCCTGTGGGAGCGGCAGGTGGACGTGCTGCGGGCGGCCGGTGTGCGGAGGCTCTGGATTTCCGCCCGGCCGGATCAGGGGTGGGTGCCGGCCGGGGCCGCGGTGGTCACCGACGAGCGGGCGGATGCAGGTCCGCTGGCGGGCGTGGTGGCGGCTTGGAGGAAGAGTGAAGCTTCGCACCTGCTGGTGTTGGCGGTCGATCTCCCTGACTTGCCGGCCTCTTGGCTGGCCCGGCTCATGGCCAGGGCGAAGGAAGACTGCGGTGTGGCGGGATGCCACCCGACCGGGATTTTTGAACCGCTCGCCGCCTGTTATCCCCGTGCCTGGTTGCCTGATTGGAGTGCGGCGCTGCAGTCCGGGCGGTTGAGCGTACAACAACTCCTGAGCGAGGCGGATGCGGGGGAGCAGTTGGTGAAAATGCCGATCGGGTCCGCGGAAACACCCTGGTTCCGCAATCTGAATTCGCCGGCCGATCTCAGAAGTGAGTAATTACTCACTTTCTGGAGAGCACAATTCCGGCTTTATTTGACCAGAGCGGCCATGTCGGCCCGCGCCATTTTCATTTCGGCAAGAATCTTGTGGGCGTGTTCCAAAAGCTGCTTCCCGGCCGCAGTCAGGGTCACCCGTCGCCCCATACGATCAAAGAGTCGCAGGCCAAGCTCGTCCTCAAGTGCCTTAATTGCATGGCTTACAGCAGATTGTGTAAGATGAAGTTCTCGGGCGGCGAGGGTGAAGCTGCCTACTCGCGATAGAGTCGTAAAGGCGAGCAGCTTGCGGCTGTCGAGAATCGGCGTCATAGCGAATCGGTTATTGGGTTGGCAGTCACGCCCCACCGAAGCAGATGGCAAGCCATGCGGGACGCGATCCCGTGTGAAATTCATTCATAGTGGCGCCAGGCAGGGAGTGGGTTCAGGCGCCATCGTAAGTCCAGAGCTCAGCCCAGCATGGGTTGGAGGTGGGGTCGCCGCCCCACGGGGATTGGCGTCGCGTGAGCGAATCGGACCACGGTGGCGGGACCGGGTGGTCCCGTCGCGGCCTCATCGAGGACCACCTCCAACGGAAACGCAGTCCGTTCCCTTGGCTACTAGACCGCCGGCCGGAGCTCGGTGAGCCGGGGATCGCCGCCCGGGTCAGGCGTAGCGTTCCTCTTTCCAAGGGTCGGCGGAATTGGAGTAACCGCGCACCTCCCAGAAGCCTAATTTATCCTCAGCGAGGAACGTGATGGTCTTCACGAACTTAGCTCCTTTCCAAGCGTAGAGTTTGGGGATGATGACGCGGGCCGGGCCGCCGTGTTCGCGGGACACGGGAGCTCCTTGGAAGGAAGTGGCGATCAGGACATCGTCGTCCAGGCAATGCTCCAGAGGCACATTCGTGGAATAGCCGTCGTAGCTGGTGAAATAGACGAATTTCGCCTCGGGACGGGGTTGGGCGATTTCGTACAGCGTGGTGAAAGCGACGCCACCCCACTGGCAGTCGTACTTGCTCCAGGTGGTCACACAGTGGAAATCGCTGACATCCAGGACCTGCGGCAGCGCGCCGAGCTGCTCCCAGGAGAGATCGGTGGGATGATCAACCAACCCTTCAAGACGTAACCTCCAATCGGACAGGGGAATGTCGGGCTGGATGCCGAGGTCGAGCACCGGAAAGCCATCGGTCAGGCGCTGTCCGGGTGGCAGGCGGCCTTCGGCCGGTTCGCTGCGGGGACGAAAGCCGCGGGCCACCTGTTTTTCGGCCCATTTCTGTTTGGCGAGGATGTAGCGCTCTTTCGACATGGTGAGAACGAAGTGGGGACTTGGGTGGGGCGCAAGTGCTAGACGGATCGGATGGTGGGGAGCTCGTGGCCCGCGCACCCTCCGTGATTCAGGAAGACCCCGGCAAACGAATGTAGAGCGGGCCCGCGGGCCGTTTCAGCAGATTTCGTGCAACGCCAGGCACTTAATCCGTCAAGGCGGTGGCAATCGCCTGCCGGCGCCGATGGTAGTACAGGGCCATGCTGCCCTGATAGATGAATGTGAGCAGCGCGACGAAGATGTAGAGGGTGCGAAAGCCCTGTGCAAGCCGCTCCACGAGTTGCTCGTCGCTCCAGCCGAGTTCGGAAAATTGTGAACGGGCTTCCGGCGTGAGCAGTTTTTGCAGCTCCACCGGATCGAGAAAGGCGATGCGGGCCGCGGCGTAAATCAGCACCGTGCCCAGCAGCAGCAACTGCGCCCGCACCAGGGAGGAAACTCCGTCGGCGTCGGATTGCTCAAGGCGATGAGTGCCATGAAGTTCGAGCGCACCCGCACCGGCGGCGAAACATCCGGCGAGCGCGCCGGTCAGGTCACGATTGAGCGCAGCCAGAACAGCAAAAGCCCCGGACAGGACCAGCATGGATTGTCCCTCGAACCGGGCTATCCGGTAAACGCGGTGGAGGATCTCGTGAGGGAGCGGAGGCGGAGTGTCGTTCTTGCCAGCCATCGATTGGGAAGGGACATTCC
>JAEUGZ010000251.1 GCA_016794725.1 Opitutaceae bacterium
GTTGTCGTGCAGGGTTCGTCCCCCGGCGTCGACGGAGCGACGCCCTCCACCCGAACCAATCGTCTATACATATCCTCGGTCGAACTGAGGGCTCCATCTGCTTCTAAAGTTAACGCCTATGGCGCCAGCGACCCCGCCTTCACCGGAATCAAGTCCTCGTTTGTTGGGGGCGGCCTCGTTGAGGCCGCGATGGGGCCGACCGGTCCCGCCCTCCGCGCCGCCCGTCTCCTGCCTTTGACTTCAGGCCCGGATTGCGTTTTCCTCAACGCTCCCGCCGATGAGTCCTGCCCCTCACATTCCACCTCCCTCCTCCGGCGCAGCCTCGACCGACCTCCCGACGCTCAGTGTCGTGATTCCGTTCTACAATGAGGCCCCCAACATCCCTCCCCTGCTTGCCGAGCTGCGCGCCACAGTGGAGCGGCTGCGACTCCCGACCGAAGTGGTCGCGGTCGACGACGGCAGCGTCGACGCCACGTTGGCCACGCTGGAGGCGGAGCGCCTGGCCTGGCCCGCCATTCGCCTGGTTCGCCTTCCCCGCAACCGGGGCCAGGCGGTCGCACTCTGGCGAGGACTGGAGCAGACCCGCGGCCCCTGGATCGCCACCCTGGACGGAGACGGACAAAATCCGCCGTCCGAACTCGCCAAACTCTGGTCACTTCGGGACGAAGCCGACCTGCTGGTCGGCGCCCGGCAGGGCCGCCAGGACCACCTCGGCCGGAAGATCATGTCACGGATCGCCAACGGCGTCCGCCGCACCCTGCTGCGCGATGGCGTGAGCGACAGCGGCTGCGCGCTGCGCCTGTTCCGGCGCGAGGTCTGCGCCTCGCTGCTCCCACTGCGGACCCTCTACTCCTTCATCCCAGCCTGCGCCGTTTCAGGCGGATGGCGGGTGCGCGAAGTGCCCGTCGCCCACCGACCGCGGGTCGCGGGGATCTCAAACTACACGTTCAAGGTCATGGCGATCCTGCCATTCCTCGACACCCTCGCTTTCTGCTGGGTCCTTCGCCGCATGCTCAATCTGACCCCGGCAGCGGACCGCCCGGACTCGCGGGTTAAGAAGTAGACTTCTTCATTCGACCTCACCCTGGTAACAGAAGTTATACTACGGCGAACCGCGCGCCGCTTCCGAGGGCAGCCGGCGGCGGAAGTGGTTGAAAAAAGGCCCGCGCCGGCCGGCCTGATTCCCGCTGAATTTTCAGCGACAGAGCGGGTTGTGGGCGGTCGTTCCGGGGAAATTGACTCGCCGTCGGGCCGCGAAAGCGACAACGTTTTTTCAGCCTCAAAACCCCGTATGTTTCAAAAACCCTGGCAGTGGACTGCTGTTGCAGCTGCATTGGCTGTAACCGGAGTACCGGCAGCGCGCGCAAGCGAAGCTGACATCAAGATCCCCGACCTCGGCCTGGTTTCCTTCTTCGGAGGAAGCCTCAGCGGCCATCAGGTCCTTATGATTGGGCTGGCGGTCTGTGCCGCCGGCGTGCTCTTCGGCTGGTGGCAATACCTGCAGACGAAGGCCCTCCCCGTGCACGATAGCATGCGCGGCGTTTCCCAGATCATCTGGGAAACCTGCAAGACGTACCTCGGCCAGCAGGGAAAGTTCCTGATTGGACTGTGGGGACTGATTGCGGTGTGCATGACCTACTACTTCGGCGGGCTGATGCATGAGTCGGCCGGCCACATCGCCATCATCCTGGCCGCCTCGGTGCTCGGCATCCTCGGCAGCTATGGAGTGGCGTGGTTTGGCATCCGGATCAACACGGTGGCGAATTCGCGCACCGCCTTCTCCGCCCTCCGCGGCAACGCCCTCGCCACGCTCGCCATCCCGCTGCGCTCGGGCATGAGCGTGGGTCTGCTGCTCGTCTCGATCGAACTCATGTTCATGATCGGGATCCTCGCCTTCCTGCCGTCCAATCTCGCCGGACCGTGCTTCATCGGATTCGCCATCGGCGAGTCGCTCGGCGCCTCCTGCCTGCGCATCTGCGGCGGCATCTTCACCAAGATCGCCGACATCGGCGCCGACCTGATGAAGATCGTCTTCAACCTGCCCGAGGACGATCCGCGCAATCCCGGCGTCATCGCCGATTGCACCGGTGACAATGCCGGCGACTCCGTCGGACCGACCGCCGACGGATTCGAGACGTACGGCGTCACCGGCGTGGCCCTGATCGCCTTCCTCGCCCTGGCGCTCGCCGCCAGTCCCGTGCTCTGCGGCACGCTCATCGTCTGGCTGTTCGCCATGCGTATTCTCATGGTGGTGACATCGCTGGTCAGCTACCTGATGAACGAGTCCATGAGCAAACTGCTCTACGGCGGCTCGCGCGACTTCAACCTGGAGCAGCCCCTGACCAACCTGGTCTGGGTCACCTCGGTGGTCTCGATCCTGGTCACCTACGTCGCCAGCTGGCTGCTGCTCGGCGACCTGCAGGGTCAACCCGGCCTCTGGTGGGTGCTCTCGACCATCATCTCGCTCGGCACCCTCGCCGGCGCGATCATTCCGGAATTCACCAAGGTCTTCACCTCCACCGAAAGCCGGCACGTGCAGGAAGTGGTCACATCGTCACGCCAGGGCGGCGCCTCCCTCAACATCCTCAGCGGTCTGGTCGCCGGCAACTTCTCCGCCTTCTGGAAAGGCCTGACCATCCTCGCGCTCATGACCGGCGCCTACTACTTCTCCCAGCATCCGAGCGTCGTCGGCATGATGCCGCCGGGCATCTCGTTTGCCGCGCCGATCTTCGCCTTCGGCCTCGTCGCCTTTGGTTTTCTCGGCATGGGCCCGGTCACGATTGCGGTGGACAGCTTTGGCCCCGTGACCGACAACGCGCAGTCGGTCTACGAGCTCTCGCAGATTGAGTCGCGCAAGGAGGTGTCCAAAGAGATCGAACGCGATTTCCAGTTCAAACCGGACTTCGAGAATGCCAAGTACCAGCTGGAGAAGGGGGACGGCGCCGGCAACACCTTCAAGGCAACGGCCAAGCCGGTGCTGATCGGAACCGCCGTGGTCGGAGCCACGACCATGGTCTTCGGCATCATCCTCATGCTGCGTCAGCTCTATCCGGATACCATCGAGCGGTTGTCGCTCGTGCATCCCGAGGCCCTGCTCGGCCTGCTGATGGGCGGCAGCGTCATCTACTGGTTCACCGGCGCCTCCATCCAGGCCGTGGTCACCGGCTCCTACCGCGCGGTCGTCTACATCAAGCAGAACATGCGTCTCGACGCAGCCACCGCTTCCACCGAGGCCTCGAAGGAGGTGGTGCGCATCTGCACCCAGTACGCGCAGCGCGGCATGGTGAACATCTTCATCGTGATCTTCTGCTTCGCCCTCGCCCTGCCCTTCTTCGATCCGTTCTTCTTCATCGGCTACCTCGTCGGCATGGCATTCTTCGGTCTCTTCCAGGCCCTGTTCATGGCCAACGCCGGCGGGGCGTGGGACAATGCCAAGAAGATCGTCGAGGTGGAGCTCAAGCAGAAGCACACCCCGTTGCACGCGGCCACGGTCGTGGGCGACACGGTGGGCGATCCCTTCAAGGACACCTCTTCGGTCTCGCTCAACCCGGTGATCAAATTCACCACGCTGTTCGGCCTGCTGGCGGTCGAGATCGCGGTCAAGATGCAGGACGCGGCCTTCAAGCACTTCCTCGGAGGCGCCATCTTCATCGTCGGGTTGATCTTCGTCTACCGCAGCTTCTACGGCATGCGCATCCCGGACGATCCTCGCGACGACGCGGCGGCACAGGCCACCTTGAAAAACAACTGAGGCGGATATCAGACGATTTCTTCACGCGTCGCCCATCCCGCGGGGTCGGCGACCCCACCTCCACCAGAATCAACTCCCTTTGTTGGAGGTGGCCTCGGTGAGGCCGCGACGGGACCGTTCGGTCCCGCCTCCGACGTCCGATTTCTTCACGCAACGCCGATCCCGCGGGGTCGGCGACCCCACCTCCAACGGAGGCTTCCGTGAAGCCGGTCACCCATCTGCCGCCAGAGTTTCGCCCTGCTTCGCCGGACTGGCTGCCACCGATTCGGTGGCGGCGGGCGACTCGGAGGTGACGCGACACTCCACCTTCACTCCCCGCGCGGTCACTCGTCCGAAAATGGTCGTCAACGCCGAGTTGGCTGCATCACGCCCGCGCGCGATGACGACGACCCGATCCGGAGCGAGGCCGTCGGTCGGATCAAACAGGTACCACTGGCCACCGAGGTACGCCTCGAAGCAGGCGTGGAAGTCCATGGGATCGAGTCCCAGCGCATATCCCCCCACATAGCGGGTCGGAATGGACAAGGCCCGGCAAAGGGCGATGGCGAGGTGGGTGTAGTCACGGCACACGCCTTTCTTGATCTGCCACACATCCCAGGCCGAGGTACGGGAGTCCGTGGCGCCGGGGTCGTAGGTCAACGTCGCATCCACCCAACGGCAGATTTCCCGCACCTGCTCGGCGCGATTCGGAATCCTGGCAAAGAGGTCCCAGGCGATCTGCGAGAACCGGTCGCTCTCGCAATACCGGCTCGGAAGCATGTAGGTCAGCACTGTCAGGGGAAGCCGTCCCGGGTTGTCGAGCCTCACCTCCGCCGGAGCAGCCGGACGGTTCACCTCCACCGTCGCCTGATAGGAAACCTCGAAGGGACCGGCCGGCACCTCGACCCGGAACACCCGGTTGCCTTTGGACGTCGCCGTGCGTTCCCCGATCGGAATCTCCGGCTGCAGGCGAATGGATTCGTCACCGAGATGCTGGTACGGATCGCGGTTGGCCAGAAGATTGAAGGTGAAGTTCGCAGTGGGCGACAGCACTTCGTAGGCGAGGGTGCACCCGACGGTGAGGTTCATGGGAACGCTCAGACTGAAGGCCTTCCAAGCCGAGGTAAATGGCGGAAAACGCCACACCCTTGCGCCAGTTTCGCCATCGAGACGACCTCCCCGGCCGCGCCTGCGGGACTTTGCCTCATCGGGTGGCGAGACGGCAACCGGAGCGTCCGTCTCGCCACGCACTTCTCGCGCTTTGGTGCACTTCAACTAGAACCGGTAGCTCACCTTGCCGTAATAAAATGCTCCGTTGAATCCCGACGGGGCGATGCCGTTGTAGGGGAAGATTCCGACGTTGTCGGAGCCATTGAACACGGTCCCGTTCACCACCACCGACGCCAGGTTCTTGGTCGGATACACATCAAACAGGTTGTTCGCGCCCACCGATACCGTGATTCCTTCCGAGAGTCGGTAGGTCACATCCAGATCGGTGAGCCACTTGGGATCAAAGGACTGAATGATTTGCGAATTTGCACTCGCCGGCACGGTCGGCGCCAGGCGGGTGTCAAAACCGGGGGTGAGCGCTGCAATCTGCGCGGGCGTCGCACTGGCAAACGCCACCGTCTCGACTTCGCCATAACGAACATTGCGCAGGAACACCGACAGCTTCTGCCAATCCCAGCCGAGACCCACGTTGAAAGTGTTCTTGGGCTGGCCGGTTTCGAGCCGCACCTGCTCAGTGAGATCGAAGATCGGCGTGGTGATGCCAAGCGCGGCAAGTTGCGGGGGCGTGGACGTGATCCGAACCACGCTGGTGTCGTTCAGATTCGCTCCGACGGTCGCTGTCAGTTTGCCCAGGTTCTCAAGGTCAAACCGGTAGCGGACATTGAGGTCCACGCCCTTGGTCTCGGTGTCCACCGCGTTGGTGAAGTAACGTCCACCCGCCACGCCGAAAAGGCCGCGGGAATTGAGGAAGTTGACCACCGCCGTCCCCGTGTAGTTCGACGACAGGACAATGCGATCGTCGATCGCGATGAAATAGGTGTCAATCGAGGCGGACAAGGGCCCCTCGTTGTAGGTCAGCCCGACCGAGTAACTCGTGCTCGTCTCCGGTTTCAGGGGCGAGGCGCCCAAGGCGATCGCCACCGGGTCCGTCACCGGGAAGGTCTTGTTCTCCACGGGCACACCGTTGAGAAAATTCGTGGCGGTCGAGCTGAACCACGACTGGGCCAGGTGCGGGGCGCGGAAGCCGGTCGCGATTGAGGCGCGCGCCGCCAGCGGCTCGGTCAGCTTGAGCCGTCCGGCCACCTTGAAGGTCGTCTCGTTGCCAAAGTCGGAATAATCCTCAAACCGGACCGCACCGGACACCAGCAGCCGCTCCGTCACTTGATTCTCGACGTCTGCGTAGACGGCATAGCTCTTGCGATCGCGATCGACGGCGTCGGAGGGACGGAACCCCGGAAACACCTGCGCCCCTGGCGCGCCCTGGCCACCAGCCGAGGGGCCGTCAAGGATGCGGACGCCTCCATCGCGGTACGAGTCAGGCTCGCCCGCCCCAATCTGGTAGTTTTCCCAGCGGTACTCGGCTCCCAGCGCGGTTTTCAGCGGCGCCTGCAATCCGACGTCGATTGACTTCGTCAGGTCGAAGTTGGTCGTCCACTGGTCAAACTGCAGGGATCCGGCATAGAACTGCCGCGGGCTGGCGGTGCCCAGGGTCACATTGTTGGTGTCCGTGATGAAGTACTCGAGCGTGTTTCCTCCCAGCACGGTCGAAAGGTCGTAGTCCCAGCCCAGGTCCTCGCCCTTCAATCCGGCGCCGATCGAGTAGTCCTCGATGTCGGTGTTGATCATGGGCAGAAACCCATCGGGCCACAGGGCCCGCACGGTCCGGTCGTCGCCGGCGCGCCGGAAGAAACCCGCCGCCTTGCCGTCGCGCTTGGTGTAACCGCCAAAGCCATACAGGGTGAGACCGGACGGATCGGTCAGCGGCACCTCGGCATTGACGAAGACGCCGGCGTCGCGGCTGTCGCCATCACCCTGACGGTGGTTGAGCCGGCTGATCGAAGCTTCCTTGGGGTTGAGGGTGCCGCTGGAGGGAGTCTGTCCGGTCCCGGAGCCGAAATTTCCGGAGATGGCCGTGGCGGCGCCGGTGGCGCTGGTGCCGAAGTACTGTTGCCGCGTGTCCGCGGACGAGCGGTTCGTGTTCTCGCGGTCGCGCCAGAACACCGTGGTGTGCAGCACCCCCTTGTTGGCGAGCGGGACGCCGGCAAAGGCGCTCGCCTCGCGCACCTCGCCGTCACCTTCGGACGTCACCCCATAGGTCGCGTCAAAACCGTAGCCGGTGGTTTGATCGAGCACGAAGTTGATCACCCCCGCAATCGCATCGGATCCATACTGGGCTGAGGCACCGTCGCGCAGGACCTCGACCCGACCAATCGCGGACGAAGGGATGGCGTTGAGGTCGACGGACACTGAACCGCGCCCGATCGTGCCGTTGACATTCACCAGCGAGCTGGTGTGGCGGCGCTTGCCGTTGACCAGCACGAGCACCTGATCGGGGGCAAGCCCGCGCAGGGTCGCCGGCCGGATGTGATCGGTGCCATCACCGATCGTCGCCCGGGGAAAATTGAACGACGGCACCGCCGCCTGAAGCATCTGTGACGTTTCGGTGTAGCCGCCGGTCTTCAACTCGCGGCTCGTGATGACGTCGATCGGCACGGGTGATTCCGTCACCGTCCGGTCCGAGAAGCGCGTGCCCGTGGCCACGAACGCCTCCAGTTTGACGACGGACTCACCCGCGACCGACGAAGGCGCAGCCGGAGCAGGCACGGCCTGGCCCAACAGCGAGGAAGTGGAACTGAGCATCAACAAGGCGAACGTCGCCGGAACTCCGGCCAGGGTTCGCCGCAGGGGGATGCCATGTCGGGGGCGCGACACGGGCAAGGGAGTGGATGTAGTCATAGGCAAGCCAAGCTTAACTAAGTACATCAAGTAAACAAGGTGCGGTATGATTTTTCATACCCACCGGCCGAGCGGCCAAGGATTGCCTTTGGCGGCTGCCCGGGCATTCACCGAAGCATGCCAACCTCCTGCCTTCGCTGCGTGGGTCTCCGGGCGGTGTTTGCCGTCGTGCTCGCGGCGCAACTGTGTTTAACTGTTAAAGCCCAACGCTTACCGACGGAGGCCAGCCACGGCATCGTCGCTTCGGCGAGTCGGCTCGCCTCCGAGGCCGGGCTTGAGATCCTGCGAAAAGGCGGCAATGCGGTCGACGCCAGCATTGCCACCGGACTCGTCTTGAGCGTCACCTACCCGCGGGCGGGCAACATCGGCGGAGGCGGCTTCATGGTCATCCGGCACGTCGACGGTCTGGCCTTGACCATCGATTTTCGGGAGGAAGCCCCGGCTGCAGCCAAAGCCGACATGTACCTCGACTCCAAGGGTGCCGTGATACCGGGTCGCTCTACCCACGGCTACCTCGCCGCCGGCGTACCGGGGACGATTGCGGGCTTCGCACTCGCGTTGGAAAAGCACGGTTCCGGTAAGGTGAGCTGGGCCGACGTGGTGGAGCCGGCTCGACGTCTGGCGGCCGAGGGCTTTGAAGCGACTCCGGGACTTGTCCGTGACCTGCGCGGCAGTGAGCGGTTGCTCGCCGCCTTTCCCGAGTCCCGACGCGTCTACCTGCAGAACGGCGCGATCCCCAAGGTGGGCGATAAATTCGTCCAGCCGGACCTGGCACGCACTTTGGGCCGCATGCAAAAGGACGGGCCCCGTGAATTCTATGAGGGGGAAACCGCTCGTCTCATTGCCGAGGACATGGCCCGCCACGGCGGCCTGATCACCCAGGTCGATCTGCGCGCTTATCGAGCGATGGAACGCCCCGTCCTGCGCGGCAGCTACCGCGGGTATGAGATCCTCACCATGCCTCCACCCAGTTCCGGCGGCATCGCCCTGCTGCAAATGCTGGCCATGCTTGAGCCCTACGACGTCGCGTCGCTCGGTCACAACTCCGCCGCCAAGATCCACCTGTTTGCCGAGGTCATGCGCCGCGCCTTCCGCGATCGCGCCGAGTACCTGGGCGATCCGGACTTTGTTTTTGTGCCCACCCAGGGGCTGATCGATCCGGCCTACGCGCGGAGCCTCATGGGATCTTTTTCCATCGAAAAAGCCACGCCGAGCGAAGGCCTGCCGGCCGGCCGACCGGCGGGACTGACCCAGACCAGGGAGCGTCCCGTGTTTGACGACACCGGCATGGCGGAGTCGGCGGAAACCACCCACTATTCCGTGATCGACGCCGCGGGCACCGCGGTCAGCACCACCTACACGCTCAACGGCCTGTTTGGCAACGGAGTGACCGTGACCGATGCGGGTTTCCTCCTGAACAACGAGATGGACGACTTCACATCCAAGATCGGGGAAAAGAACATGTTCGGCCTGATTCAGGGACCCGCCAACGCCATCGCCCCCGGCAAGCGCCCGTTGTCCTCGATGACACCCACCATCGTGGTCAAGGACAACAAACCGGTGCTGGTCACCGGCAGCCCCGGCGGTCCTACCATTATCAATACAACGCTGCTCATCGTCACCCACGTGATCGACTTCGGCATGAGCCTCACCCAGGCGGTCGACGCGCCCCGTTTCCACCACCAGTGGCTTCCCAACAGCATCGACTGCGAGCCGTTTCTGACCTCGCGTGACTCGCAGGCGCTGCTGGAGGCCAAAGGCCATGTGCTGACCTCGCGAAAGCTCTACCCGAACGACCCTGAAGCCGCGGCGCGCAGCTGGGGGGATGGCGAGACGGTGAGGGTCGACCTCAAGACCGGGCGCCTCCAGGGCGCCAACGATCTGCGCAGCCCGGACTCTGCCGCCGTCGGCTACTGAGCCCGAAAAGGGCGCTTCGCCGAAGGGACATGTCCCCTCCCCTCCTTCTCGTCCTTTCGCCCGTGCTGCTCGTACTCGAGCTGGTGCAGCTCGTCGTGGCCGAGCGTTATTTTGGCGTGAAGCAAATTGAGCAGGGCCTCGACCCGCGCACGCGCGAGATCGGCGGAGGGGTCGCCTGCCTCTGGAGCATCGGCATTCTCCTGAACTGGACGTGGATGGTGGCCATGCTGCCGCTCCAATTCGGTCCCGGCCAGGTGGCCTGCATGCTCTTCACCTCCCTCATCGGCTACGCCATCCGGCGCGGATGCCGCCTGAAATGGGTCCTGGTCACGCTCACGTTCGAGGGCGCCATCCGTGTCGGCATGCACATTTCGCTGCTCTCCCTCGCCTGGCGTCTGCTGTGATTGCCGCCATGCCGGTGAGCTCGGAGCCCCGCCAAAACCCGCGTCGCCGAGCTCAGGCCTGAAAGCGCCGCGTTTCCGCCTTGGCCGCCGGATCGGCAAACGACTTGGTGAAGAAATCCTGCGCCGCCGCCATGAGCTTGGCGTACTGATTGTAGTCGCCCGCCCACGAATTGGGCACTCGAACCCGTTTGATCACCCCCCGGCCGATCTTGTTGGGCGCATCACCGTCCGGAATCAACTCCATGGAGAACTTCGGGTCATGCGTATGAATCACATGGTGCTTCGACGGCTCTCCTGCTCCATCCCGTTCAATTCGCAGAAAATGGGAAAAGTTCATCAAACGCCCTGCCAGTATACAGCACGGGAGCGGCTTGAGAACTCCAAACTGAGGGGCCTCGGGGGTTTCAGCCGCCGGCCGGCGGAGACCCTTTGGCCGCACGACCGCCGTTCAGGGCAAGCGGAACGGCACAATTCAAGCACAGCCTCTCGCAAGAAACGAGGAGCCCGCTTTCCCCGGTTGGCGTACGCTCAGCCTGATCAGCTTCTCCGGAACTCATCGCTTTCTCCGGACCCCGGCCGCCCCGCTTCGATCTCACGCCATCGGTCGATCGGGGTGACCCTGATCAGGGACGGTCCACCACCCCGACTTCACAACCTCTTTTTCAATCATGGTTGTATCCATCGCGCTATCGGATTCAGCAGAAATCCTGGCGGTCCTGCCTGGGTTGACCGAATTCCTGGACAACCTCGGATACCAGGCTGCCGGCATGTTGATCGTGCTCGGCGCCCTCGGAGGACTCTGGCTCGCGGTCAGCACCCTGGGTCGCATCCTTCGTTTCGCCAGCGGACTACGGGCACCTGCCGCCGTGCCCACGAAGCCGACCCTGTCCGCCACTCCCACTCCCGCCGGGGAACTGGACCCCTGCATCGTGGCGGCAATTTCGGCCGCGATTCACGTCACCCTGAAGCAGCGGTTCCAAATCATTTCGATCCAGACGGAGAATCCTCAAACTCCTCCCTGGTCGCAGGAAGGCCGGCGAGAAATCTACCAATCACACCGTGTCAGATGATGAGGGTTCTGCCATGTACGACAACCTAGTCAATTTCCTCCACCTGACCGCCTTCACCCTGGTGACCTGGAAAATGTTGGTCATGTGGGTCGTGGTCCTCGTGCTGTTTTATCTGGCCGTCTTCAAGGAGTTTGAACCGCTCCTCCTCGTGCCGATCGCCTTTGGTGCCCTGATTGCCAACCTGCCCACTCAGGGCGTCGTCAACCAGGCGCCGGGTCCGGTGCTGGCACCGTTCGATGGCACCGTGGTGGCCTGGCATGTGCGAGTCGGGGATGAGGTGACGGAGGGGATGAAACTGGCGACACTGGCTCCGTCCCGCTCGAATTCCCGCGACCATCCTGTCCTCGTTGCCACTTCGCACGGGAAACTGATCGCGATTTCCGTGACCGAAGGTGCCTCCGTCCTCGAAGGCCAGACGCTGCTGCAGATTTTCAGCAATGAACCCGGCGGGCTCTACTACTACCTCTCGAAAGGCATCCAGTGGGAACTCTTCCCTCCCCTGATTTTTCTGGGAGTGGGCGCGCTGACCGATTTTGGACCCTTGATTGCCCGACCCATCACGTTGCTGCTCGGAGGTGCCGCCCAACTGGGGGTGGCCATGACCTTCCTCGGTGCCGCGCTGCTTGGATTTAACCATGGCGAGGCGGCATCCATCGGCATCATCGGCGGCGCCGACGGACCCACTGCGATCTTCACCGCCAACAAGCTGGCGCCCCACCTGCTGTCCGCCATCGCCGTCGCCGCCTACAGCTACATGTCCTTGGTGCCCCTGATCCAGCCGCCGATCATGCGTTTGTTGACAACCAGGAAGGAGCGACTGATCCGCATGAAATCGTTGCGGCCGGTTTCCAAGCTGGAGCGGCTGCTTTTCGCCGTGGTGGTCGCCATTGTCTGCATCCTGCTCGTCCCCGCCGCCTCAGCCTTGATCGCCATGCTGATGCTGGGCAATTTTCTCCGGGAATGCGGGGTGACGGATCGGTTGGTCAAGGCCTCGCAGAACGAGATCATCAATGTGATCACCATTTTTCTTGGCACGAGTGTCGGCATGACCATGACCGGTGACGCGTTTCTCCGGGCAGAAACACTCAAGATCATCGGTCTGGGGGTGGTGGCGTTTGGCATCTCCACGGCAGGCGGGGTGCTCATGGCCAAGTTCCTGAATCTTTTCCTCCGCAACGACCGGATCAACCCGCTGATCGGATCGGCCGGCGTGTCCGCCGTGCCCATGGCGGCCCGCGTTTCCCATGTCGAAGGACAAAAGGCCGACTCCGGCAACTATCTCCTCATGCACGCCATGGGGCCCAATGTAGCCGGAGTGATCGGCACCGCGGTCATCGCCGGCTACTACATCGCCACCCTGGGCGGACATTGATCCGAAGAAACGGACGCTCCCCCCAAGCCCCGCTCACCCGGCCACTATCCGACTGAAAGGGGTACGAAGCTGCGGTGGAACTCTCCTGTGGCCGTCGCCTGACACAGCCACCAGCCTTTGGTCGGGGTGCCGTCGTGATTGTCTCGCACCCGGGAACAACAAGCTCCGGTGATCAACGGGCCGCGGATCCAGGCGCGTTCCGTCATGCCATGGAAATGGCCGGACAACACCGCACGCAGGTTGAGGGACACGAGTCGTTGGAGCACCGCCTCGGCATTCACCGGCGTGAGCACATGCCCCTGCTGGGTCCGGATGTCAGGGGCCAACGGAAAATGAGTGAAAAGGACCGTGGGCCGGCGCGGGTCAATGGAACTCAACTCGCGGTCGAGCCAGGCCAGTGTGGCGTCGGACACCCGGGTATCCCGCCACTGGTTGCCGTCCGAAGTATCGAGCCCGATGAATTGCCAGCCTTCGTGCGTGAAGCGGGAATTGAGTCCTCCGGGGAACGTCGTCGCATACAACGCCGTCGTCTTTTCCACATCATTGTCGTGATTTCCAGGCACGGTGTGGCAGGGCACGCCAATCCGTGCCGACAGCCTGCGGACCGCCGCAAAGCTGGCCGGCTCCCCACGATCGGCCAGGTCACCCAGGAGCAGGACAAACGCCGGCCGATGCTGGGCCACCTGGGCAAACACCGACTCAAACCACGGATTGCACTCGTCATTGGAGTGATGCAGGTCATTCAACGCCGCAAACGTGAAAGGAACTCCGGGGGTCAGCCCGGCTTGAGGAAGGCGCACGCATCCAGGCCACAAACCGGCCGACAAAAGGAGCCCCAGCGCCGAACGCCGGCTGATGGAGTGGCCGCGGTGAGCTGGAGTGGAAGCCATGATCAAGGGAGGCTTCTCGAGCTTGAGGATCCAAGCCCAAAGGAAAAGGTGTTTCGTGCCTGGTTCCGGAGGATCGGGTGCCGAGTTCCACCCGTGCTCCCGCGAACGGAACGGCCGACTCCGAATCCTCGGGAAGTCGGACCTTTGCGACCGGGTGGCTCCACGCGACTCCCCGTGGAATGCACCGCTTCCGCGCTTGCGATGCCCACCGTTGCGGACCCATAACGTCCCATCGACCGCGCCTTCGACCATGCATCTACCCGCCGAGGTCCCGAAGCTCTCCAAACTGCCCTTCATCATTGGTGATGTGGCCCTGTTCGCCATCGTCGGTTTCATCGCCATCAAGGCGCCCGATCCCTTCTCCGGTGGAGCCCTGATCGCCATGACCTGCTGCGGAACACTGGGGGCGCTGCTGCTTGCCGTGCCCTTTGTGCTCGACTACGGCCGCAAGACCGACGCGTTGCTTTCGGACCGGCAGGACCAGATCGCAGCTCTTGCACAAACCACTTCGGCGTCGGCCGAACAGGTCAGCATCGCCGCCGTGGGGTTGCAATCCATCGCCGAGGTCTCGGCCCGCACGGCCAAGGCGCTGGAAACGCTGCCGTTGAAACTGCAGGAGAAGATCGCCGAATTCAAAAGTCAGCTGAATGAAGTGAGCGTGACCGAAAACGAGGCGTTGGAACAGGAGCTGCAAACGTTGCGCACGGCTGAAACCGAACGGCTGCAGTCCGCCGTCGATGAGCTGGCCAAGGCAGCCAAGGATCTCGGCAAGTTGGAGGCGCTCGTGCGCGCGCAAGCCAGCGCAGCCCAGGAAACCGCTTCCTCGCTTCATCGGCTCGCGGACGCGTCCGTGGCCCGGATCGACGAGTCCATCAAGGGCGCCACGCAGGCCGCCCGGTCGGAGCTCGAGTCCGCGTTCGCTCACCACCGTTCCCAGCTGCAGGCCGATGTCGCCTCGGCTCAGAACCAGTCCATCGCCACGTGGAACGGTCGGGTCAGCCAGGCCCTCGCCGAAATCGACCTGCGGCTCGAGGCCTTCAGTCGCCGGCTCGCCACCCTGACCGACCAGGCCGTCCACCAGGCGGAGGTGACTCACGCCCCGAAGCAGGCGACGCCTCCACCGGCTCCAGCCGCCGCGGCAGTCGCGCACCCGCCCGCCGCCGCTCCCCTCGCCCCCGCGACTTCCCCGGTCACTTCAGTCCCCAGTCCGACCTCGGCCGCTGCGGGAGCCCCCACCCCCAGCCCGGTCATCGCGGTCGCCCCGGCTTCCGCCGGCACCGCCGCCCCGGCGGCGGCGGACGTGTCTCCTTCGGTATCGTCCAAACCAACACCGGAACCGGTCACAGCCAGCCCCATTGTTCCCGCTCCGGCCCCGGTCCGTGCAGCCGCACCGTCCGTCGCCGCGACCGTGTCCTCGACGGAGGGTGACGTCGATGACGAGGATGACGAGGCAGGAGTGGTCAGTCCAGCCACGGCCCCGGGCGCGGGCGACGCCGGATTTGTCGCTCCTTCCGACCTCGAGGACCCCTTTGCTGAACCGGTGACGCCCAAGACCAAAGCCAAATCCAACCCGCCGCCTTCGTTCGCGGAGCTCGACCTCGATCTGCCGCCCCCGGTTCGCCCCGCACCCGCGCGTACCCGCACGCCAGCGCCCGCAGCGGCGCCAGCGCCGGTCGCACCCGCGCCGTCGGTCGATGGGGCCACGCGTCTGCTGGTCACGGCCTACATCGGCATCGGGAACAAACTCTTCGTCCGCGGCTCGGGACCGGGACTCAGCTGGGACAAGGGCGTCCCGCTGCAGTTCGTCTCCATCGGCAAATGGCGCTGGGACACCGCCGTGCCCAACGTGCCGGTGGCGCTGAAACTCTACAAGAACGACCAGATCGAGTGCACCGCGGTCGGCACCCTGGAGTTGGAACCAGGACATCACCACGAGGTGACCGCGACGTTCTAGGCGAGCGGCCGCGCTCGCCGATCCGTCGCCGAAGGGTCAGCGTGACGGTTGGAGGTGGCCTCGGTGAGACCGCGACGGGACCACCCGGTCCCGCCTTCGGTGATCGATTCCTTCACGCGACGCCAATCCCCGCGGGGTCAGCGACCCCGCCTCCAACGGATACCGACCCTGGATCGTAGCTTCGGCTACGCGCATGCGCCCGGCGGGACTGCCTCCGCCCTCCGGCTTGCGTACGGCGAACGCGGGCGAATCTACCAAAACTAAACGTCCTTGAAGAACCGGTCCTGCGCTTCGGCTGGCGCTCCCTCAGCGGACGCAGACGGTGTCACGGCGCCCTGAGTACGCACCAACTTCGCGGGCACGACGCGGTTTCCGTTGGTGTCGCGTTTCGTGATCGCCGTCCGCACCGGACGGTTCCGGTCGGCCGGCGGCAAGGCCGGACGCGACGCGACTGGCGCTTTCGAGGAAACCTGCTTTGCCGCCTGTGGGGCTGGAGTCGCAACCGCATGGGCCGGAGCACCGGCGTCCGAAGCCTGTTTCGCCGCCGTGGTCTGGCCGACCATCGCGGTCAGTTCTTCGATCACGGTCTTGAGCCGGCTGGTCTGAGAGTCGAGTTCGGCGGCGGCCGCAGAGGTCTGTTGGGCCGTGGCGGCATTGGCCTGGGTCACGCTGTCCATGTCGGTCACGGCACGCGTGACCTGATCGATGCCTTGGCTCTGCTCCTGGGACGCGGTGGCGATTTCCGCGATGAGCGAGTCGACCCGGCGGGCCTTGTCGGTGATTTCATCGAGGCTGCGCGCCACTTTCTCGCTGATCCGTGCGCCCTGTTCGCTCTTGGACGTGGCGTCGGAGATCTTCTGCGCGGTCTCGCGGGCGGCCTGGACCGACCGCTGGGCCAGCGAACGGACTTCGTCCGCAACCACGGCAAACCCGAGTCCGGCATCGCCGGCGCGGGCCGCCTCAACCGCGGCGTTGAGGGCGAGCAAATTGGTCTGAAAGGCGATCTCGTCGATCGTCTTGATGATCTTGGAGATTTCGCCGCTGGAGGCCTGGATGGCGCTCATGGCCGACTTCATCTCCTTCATGTCCTCCGCACCGACATCCGCCGCCTGGCGGGTCTGGTTGGCGAGCTGCTTGGCTGACTGCGCATTCTCCGCATTGCGGCGGGTCATGCTGGCCATTTCCTCAAGTGAAGCACTGCTCTCCTCGAGCGCGCCGGCCTGGCGGGACGAACCCTCTGCCATCGTCTGGCTGGCGGCCGTGACCTGGGAGGACGCGCTGGCGGTCAGGTGAGATCCCTCGATCAGGCGTGTCGTGATGCGGGCGATGGGCCCGTTCACGCTGCGGATGATGAGCACCGCGCCGACCAGACCACCAACCATGCCGAAACCGGAAAACACCATGACGAGAAATTCATTGCGCGCCTGCGCACTGCGGGTTTCCCCGCCCAGCGTTTCCTGATGCTTGAGCAGTTCGGTGCGCACATTCGCCACCTTCTGGGTGAACAAGGGAGCGAGCCGCTCCAGTTCACCGGTGACCAGCTTCTTGTGCTGTTCGGAGAATCCAACGATCTTTTCAAAGCCGGCAATGTATCCAATCCCTTGATCATGCAGGGAGGCCAGCAGCTTCTGCTTCGCGGGATCGGCCAGACTGGCGTCGAGCGCCTCGGCCTCCTTGAGATCCTTGACGATGGACTGGATCTGCTTGTCCATCGCCGCAAACGCCTCGCGAACCTTGACCGCATCCGCCTCGTTGCGGGATGCGAAGTAGGAGTTGGCCGCGGCCAGCCCTTCGAAGTAGTTCTGCAGCGCCGTCGATGTCTTGAACGACGCGTTCTGGTCGCCGCTCTGCCGCGCCGCCACCAGCATTCCCTTGAGCGCCTTGTCGATTTCTGCCGCAACCGGAGCCAGTTCGCTGGCTTGGACCGCCTCGCGCTGCTTGAGCAGGTCGACGATCTGCATCAACGCGGCGTCATAGGCGGCCAGGTAACCCTTGGCGTCGCCGATCTCTTTGGCCCGCGAGGCCTCCTGGATCTGCTTTTCCGCAATCGCGAGGGCGTCGTCGAGACTCTTGTCCGCCTTCTGGTAGAACTCGATGTCGGTCAAACGCCCGGAGGCAAGAAACTGGTTCGCCCCGAGGCAGACCGTGTACATGGCCGTCTCCAGGTTCGTCGCCGCATTGGCTTCGAGGGTGCCCGCGGAGTAGCTGGTCATGCCATTGCCCGCACGCTGCAACGAGTAGTAGGCCAGACCCGAGACCGCAGCGAAGAGAGCGAAGACCAGTGCGAAGCCCGCGGTGATCTTCTTGCCGATGGTGAGAGACGAAAGTTTCACGTGTGAATAACCGATGTCGGAACTGGGGGGAAAGCGGAGTGGCCGGACTTAGTCCTGAACGTTGAAGCGCATCGGAACGGTGACGCGCACCTTGACCGGTTCTCCACCGACCTTGGCAGGCTTGAACTTCCAGCTGCGCATGGCATCCAGCGAAGGCCGCTCAAAATCCGGATGGGTCGACTTGCTCACCGTCGCCTCGGTCACCGATCCTTTTTCATCAATGACAACCGTGACCGCCACCACGCCGGAAACGCCGTCCCGGCGCATGGCTTCAGGGTACTTCGGCGGCGGGGTCTTGACCGGCACGGGCGGTTCTTCGACCTTGTTATAGATGCCATTGGCATCCTGCGCCCAAATGGACGGCAGGAGAGCGGCAACGGCCAGCGTGAACGAGAGGAATGCGGAGCGGGAACGCGAGATCATGGTGATGTGGTCGGAAAATCTAAAAAACTCACGCAATACATCGGCGTTGCAGTTCCCGCGTCGGAGGTAAAAAACGTGTCAAATCCGGTTTTTACGGCCGCGCTCGGCTGCGCAACTCCTTCGTCCATCACGACTCAGTACTTCACCTAAAGCATTACAACCCATGATCTAGAGACTTCACCCCAGTAAGGGCGAAGATCGCTCGAATCTCCCGTCGGCCTGACCCTTTGGCATGAAAGTTTTCATTCAAATCCGCGTTTCCCGACCACCCGGCGTTTGACAACCGGCTCCGGCGGGACGGGGCTGGAAGACCCATTAATCCCATGTCCGACTCCTCCCGTCCTGCTTCGCTGTTCGACCTGACTGGCCGCGTGGTCGTTGTCACCGGTGCCACCGGCGTTCTCGCCGGCTCCGCCGCCCGCTATCTCGCCGCCCAGGGCGCGCATGTCGCTTTCCTCGGCCGCGATCAAACCCGTCTCGACCGCGCGTTGGCGGAAACCCGCGACCTGCCCGGAAAGACCTCCGCCTATGCCTGCGATGTGCTGGATCGCGACGGATTGGAGAAAGTCCGCGTCGATGTCCTCGCCCGTCACGGTCGCATTGACGCCTTGATCAACGCCGCCGGGGGAAATCAGCCGGGCGCGGTCATCCTCCCCACCCAGACATTCCTGGACCTCGACCTGACGGCCTATCGCCAGGTGCTCGGGCTTAATCTCGAAGGCACCGTCCTGCCGTCCCTCGTGTTTTCGCGCACCTTTGCCGAGCAGAAGCGTGGCAACATCATCAACTTTTCGTCGATGGCCGCCTCTCAGGCCGTGACCCGGGTGCTGGGCTACTCGAATGCCAAGGCGGCGGTGGACAACCTGACCAAGTGGCTTGCGGTGGAAATGGCAAACAAGGTCGGCCCTGGCGTGCGCGTCAATGCCATCGCGCCAGGCTTCTTCGTTGCCGACCAGAATCGCCGGCTGCTGCTCAATGAAGACGGCACTCCGACTCCGCGCGGCCAGGCGGTGCTGACCAAGACGCCGTTCAAGCGCTTTGGCGAGGCCCGCGAGCTGCACGGCGCCCTGCACTTTCTGCTGAGCGACGCCTCGGCCTTCATCACCGGCACCATCCTGGCGGTGGACGGCGGTTTTTCCTGCTACACGGGAGTCTGAGTCCCGCCATGCCAGCGCCCTTGATGGAAGAAGCCATGCGGTGGTTCGGGCCGGCCGACACGGTCAGTCTCGAGGAAATCCGCCAGACGGGCGCCACCGCCGTCTTCACTTCCCTGCACGAGGTTCCCTACGGCGAGGTGTGGCCGGTGGACCTGATTCGCAGCCGGCGCGCGCAGATCGAAGCCGCCGGTCTGCGCTGGACCGCCGTGGAGTCGGTGCCCGTGCACGAGTCGATCAAGACGCGGACGGACGGATACGCGGAAGCAATTTCAGCCTATCAGGAGACGCTGCGCCGGCTCGGCGCCGCGGGGGTGCCGACGGTGATCTACAACTTCATGCCGGTGCTCGACTGGGTGCGGACCGATCTGCACCACCGGCTGCCCGACGGGGCGGAGGCGCTGCTCTACGATCCGGTCAAATTCGCCGCCTTCGACCTCTTCGCCCTCGCGCGACCCGGGGCGGAACGGGACTTCTCCACGAACGTGCGCGAGGCGGCGGCCAGGTACTGGCAAGGCCTGACTCCGGCGGAGCAGGCGGCCTTCACCCGGCAGACGCTCGATCTCTTTCCCGGGGTGAAGCTCAACGTGAGCCTGGACGGGCTCCGCGCCATGCTGTCGCGCTACGCGGCCATCGATGCCGCGACGCTGCGCGAACACCTTCGGCTCTTCCTCGCCGCCGTAGCCCCGGTCGCCCAGTCCGCAGGGGTGAAACTGGCCATCCACCCCGACGACCCTCCGTTTCCCGTGCTCGGACTGCCCCGGATCGTCTCGACCGAAGACGATCTGCGGCGCATCCTCGCCATGGAGGAATCCCCCGCCAATGGGCTCTGCTACTGCACCGGCTCCCTCGGCGCCCGCGGCGACAACGATCTCCCGGGAATCGCCCACCGGCTCGGTCCGCGTATCCACGCCGCCCACCTCCGCAATGTACAGCGCCAGCCGGACGGCGTCTTCTTCGAGGCCACCCACCTCGGCGGGAGCACTCCCATGGCCGCCGTCGTGGAGGCCCTCCTCCGGGAGCAACAGGCGCGCCGGATCGCCGGACGGCCGGATGCCACCTTCGCCTTTCGCCCCGATCACGGGCATCGGATCCTCGACGACTTTCGCCGGCCTGATCCGACCTGCCCGGGCTACCCGCTGATCGGACGCCTGCGCGGGCTGTCTGAACTGCGGGGACTGCAGCAGGGCATCGCCCACCTGCTGAGCGACTGACGCGGGTCCGGAGTGGTCAGGCTCCGTTTTATGCAACGGATGCATAGGGCGGAGCTAGTCAACCGCGGTGTCGCGTCCACACTGCCCCGATCCGGTCGTCCCCAGCCCGGGTCAACGCCCGGCGTCTGTCCGTCAGCCCCATCACGTCACGTCCCGCCCCAACCGATGAACTCCTCCGCCCTGCCCGCTTTCTCGCCCGTCCGGCGACTCTGCATTCGCGCCGCGCTCCATGCCGCCCTCTGCGCCGCCGCACTGCCGGTGTCCGCTCAATCCACCTCCTCGGGATCCGTCTCGCCGGCCCTCGCCCCCGAGGAGGAAGTGATCACCCTTTCTCCCTTTGTCCTCGACGCCGAAAGCGAGGCCGGCTGGTCGGCCAATTCGACCCTCTCCGCCACCCGCACGCGTCAGGACTTGAAGGACGTGCCGGTCAATATTGACGCCATCACCTCGGACTTCATGGAGGACCTCGGGTTGTTCTCGGCCGACGAGGTCACCAAATTCGTTGCCAATGTCTACGCCGCCCCGGCGATGGAGAACGACAACAACACCGACAATTTCTCCTTCCGCGGCCTGAGCCAGCGATTCAACGTCTCGCGCAACTACTTCCGCTGGTACATCCCCTCCGACACCTACAACGTCGAACGCATCGACTTCGGCAAGGGATCGAACTCGCTTATTTTTGGCGACGTCGAGCCCGGCGGTCAGGGATCGGTCTTCACCAAGCGCGCGCAGATGCGCAACTTTGCCACCCTGCTGACGCAATACGGAAGCGAGGACGCCTACCGGGTGCAGCTCGATGTCAACCGCAAGCTGACCAAGACCCTCGCCCTGCGCTTCAACATCGTCCGCCGCGAGGACAAGACCTACCAGGACTTTTCCCAATATGGCTTCGAGGGCCAGCACCTCGCCCTCACCTACCGGCCGTTCAAGCACACCGAAATCCGGCTGGAGGCGGAGACGGGCGACATCCGCAATGCCCGCGGCTACTCCAACATCCAGGTGCGCGAGCAGTCCGCCCGTTCCAGGGCGTTCACCGGCGCGGGCTGGTGGATGACAACCGATGACACCAACAACCTTTTTCTCCAGAGCACGCTGCCCTCCGCCGACCGCAGCACCGCGAACGGTCCCGCCGGCGGGTCGATCAGCATGGCGGAAGGCTCGACCGTGGCCGTCACCCTGCGCAACGCCGCCGGCGCCGTCGTCGGCACCCGGCAGGTGACCTCGTATCCGAAGCACTACAACCTCCGCGGCAGCTGGGATGAGTTCGGCCGCCCGTTCGACACTTACTCCGTCACGATCGAGCAACGGTTTGGCGACCTCGGACTCGAACTGGCCTACAATCACCAGAACCAGGAGGGACTGCGCAACGACAACTCCTTCTCCCAGACGGTGAGCTACGACGTCAACGGCCGGCCCTACATCGACGCCGTCGGCATCGACATCAAGCGTTTCGGCAATGACGTCGACGCGTTCCGCTTCACCGCCGCCTACCCCTGGCAGGTCACATCCTGGATGAAGCAGCTCTTTGTCGCCAGCGCCGACTACCGCGAGGACTTCACCAACAACTACCGTTACTTCCTCTACAACCTCGCCAACCTGAAAAACGGCGGCTCGGTCAGCACCACCAACGATCGCATCCGTTTTCGCGCCTACCTCGACGATCCGCAGTTCTACTCGAAGGGCTTTTTCGACCAGTTCCTCCTCGCCAATCTGCCCTCAACCCCGACCTTCCAGCCGGGACTCTACGCCATCCAGGCGAGCGCCAGCGCCGCGGACGCCACCGAATACCGGCAGCAATCCGCCATTGCCGTGTCCGCCAGCGGCAACTACTTCAAGGGCCGGCTGCAGTCGATGTTTGGCGTACGCTGGGATTGGAACAAATCCTACGACTACGTGGGCACCCGCAAGCTCGCCGACGGCCAGGATGCCCCGCCCCCCAACCCGGAGGACGCGCTGCCGGGCGAGTACCTGCGCAATCCCAATCTGGATCTGTTCAACACCAGCTACACCGCGGGACTGACCCTCCGCCTGACTTCCGACATCAACGCCTACGCCGTCTATTCCAACTCGTTCCGGTTTCAGGACGCGCGCACCTTTGATCGCAAGCCCTTTGGTCCGATCACCGGTGTGACCAAGGAGATCGGCATCAAGGGCGATTTCTGGGACCGCAAGGGATCCATCCAGCTGGGGGTGTTTCAAATCGACCGGGAGAATGTCGAGTTCCGTTGGACCCCCTCCAGCTTCACCGCCTCGGACGTCGAGGATCTGATCAACCCCAACAACGTGCTGCCGGGCTCGCCCGGGTATTTTGTCCCCTGGCAGGACGTGAACCAGTTTCGCGACGTGGTCTCGACCGAGACGTCGGAGGGATTTGATGTCACCGTCCTGCTCCGTCCCGTGAAGGGCCTGCAACTGCGCTTCACGCTGGCCAAGAGCGACGTTCTCACCCGGCCGGACTTCTCCACCTTCCGCGCCTACTACGAGGCCGCTCTGGCCCGGGGAAACGAATCCCCCGCCTTGCTCGCCGAGGCGCGCGACGTACTCGACAGCAGCGACCTCGCCGACAAACCGACGGGCGCCCGGGCCGCTCCGTGGTCGACGAGCTGGATCATCGACTACGCCTTCAGCCGGGATTCCTGGAAACCGCTCAAGGGCGTCCGGCTCGGCGTGAATGGCAACTGGCGTGACAACTACCTCCTGGCCTTCGTCGACGGACGCGAAATCCTCGGAGGTCAGCAGCACCTGGTGAACGCCTATGTCATGCGCGACCAAAAGGTCTGGGGCCGCCAGGTGCGGCTGAGGCTCGGAGTGCGCAATCTCATCGATCTCGAAAATGGCGAAACCCGCCGCACCGGGACCACCACGCTGGCCAATGGCACGGTCCAGTACCGCCTGAGCTATGTCATGCCACCTCAAGTCGATTTCTCCGCGACGGTCAGATTCTAGGCTTGGTCCTGTCCGAGAGGGACACGTGTGACTGTTCACCGCAAGAACGAGGCTCCAAACCAGGCACGCCACCCATCCCATGCGCATCCCACTCCTTCCCGCCCGCCTCGCATTCGCCTTCGCCTTGGCGCTGGCCATTGGAACGCGTTCATCCGTCGCCGCACCTGTCGCGGAGAAGGTCTGGGTGTTCGCCACCCAGCAAACACTGACGATCGATATCCAGCTGGCCGGCAAGACGCGGGCGGATTGGGCCGCTTCGACGCTTGCGATCATGCCCGTGGGCGACGCGACTCCCGTCACGCTGCCTCCCAGCCTTGCCACCGCCCGCAGCCGCGTGCTCCCGGAGCTGGGTGTCACGCGGCTGGAGTGGGACGCACCGGCCGCCACGCTTTGGTCACCGACCCGACCGGCACTCTACCACCTCCGTCTCGATCTGGCGGCGGCCGACGGCACCCGGGAGACGTTACAGCGACGGATCGGCTTTCGCACCTTCGTGACCCAGGGGGGACAATTCCTGCTCAACGGCCATCCCCTCTTCCTGCGCGGGCTCGCCATCAACCCGCCCGGTCGCGGCATCACCCCGGAGCTCGAACAAAGCCGCGCCTTCGCCGAGGACTATGTGCGCTTCATGAAGCGCCATCACGTCAATATCATCCGTATTCCGGACCACCCCGTCTGGTACGACGTCTGCGACGAACTGGGCATGATGGTATTCGGCGGCAACTACGCCGGAAATGCCCTGGGCAAGGAGGACGCTGCGGTGGACGAAATCGACACCAAGGGCCCGCCGAAGGACCGAGACGCGGCCGCGCGCTGGTACCGCGAAGCCAAGTTCCATCCCATCAGTCACCACCCGTCCCTGCTCATCTACGCCTTGACCAATGAGACCCCGTACGAGGGCCCGCTGGGTGAGACGTGGCACGCCTTCCTCGCCGATCAGTACGCACGGCTCAGGGTCTGGGATCCCACCCGTCTCTTCATCGCCAACGCCGGCTACGGCCTGGGTCGGACCGGGGACATCAACGACCTGCATCGCTACTGGGGCTGGTACTACTCGTCCCCCTACACCTTTCTCCACCTCCGCAATGCTCCACTGCTGACCCAGCCGGACCGAATCCAGCCACTGACGTTCACTGAATGTGTCGGCAACTACGGAGGTCCGGACGGACGGGTGAACCTCTCGCCCAACCACAAGAACCCTATCTCCCAGCAAGCCTGGACCGGCCACGCCGCCAGCACCGACCAGGCGCGGCTCTTTCACGCCCATCAATCGTTCGTCTTCCGCCAGGCCACCGAGCTTTTCCGGCGTTTGCGGGTACAGAATCCGGAGCTGGCCGGCGTTTTTCCCTTCACCATCCTCTTCCACGACTGGCACACCATCGCGGACTTCAGCGAAATGCGACCGCGTCCGGTGGTGAACCAGATGGCTGCATCGTACGCGCCTCTGCTGTTGAGCTGGGAACTCTACACCACGCAGGTCTACGCCGGCTCGGTGCTGCGTCCGACCGTTCATCTCGTGAATGACGCCGATGATTTCAGCGACCTGAAGGACGCCCGGGTGCACTATGAGCTGCGCGATGAAACCGAATCGGTGCACGCCTCCGGCGAGTTTGCCGTTGCCTCACTTCCCTACTACGCGACGTCACAAACGACGGTCGCGCTGCCCCTGCCTGCCACCCTGCGCACGGGAACCTACTTCCTGCATGGCACGGTTGAACGGGGCGGTAGGACGCTCACCGAAAACCGGCTGGAGGTGTTCATCGCCTCACCCGGATTCGCCCAAAGCGGCCCCTCGGGTCCTGCTTCGCTCGCCATCCTCGATCCCCTAGGCACCACCACCGCCGCCCTGCGCCGCCTCGGCATTTCGGTGACAAACGTCAGTGACGAAGCCGCCGTGAACTCGCTTGCGGGTGGCCTGATCCTGGCCGAGGAGGCGATCCCGTCCCTTTCCCAACCCACGCTTGCCGCCGTGCGACGCCTGGCCGAACGCGGGGGACGCGTCCTCATCCTTCGACCCTCGGGCGCCTCGCTCGCCGGACTGAACCAGGTGCTGCCCGTTCCGGTGCACCTGCCGGACATGGACCTCGACAATCCCAAGTACCCTCCCCCAGCCCGTCCGTCCTACCAGGGCATGAACATCAATCCGGAACGACCCGATCATCCCGTGTTCGCCGGCTTGGATCGCACCCGTTTGCAGTCCTGGTCCGACGCCACCGGCTGGAACGAGAGCAAACCGGGAATGCCGGCGATCTATCCCGTCACCGCCACCTTTGTGCTTCAACACAAGTCCGATCAGGCCCGCGTGGCCACCCTGGCCAATCACAGTGTCGGACTGGAGGGACTGTCCCTGGCGGAGTTCTTCACCGGAAAGGGCTCGCTGGTGCTTTGCGGCTTTGACCTTGTCTCCCGGTCGGGCCTCGACCCGGTGGCGGACCGACTCTTGGCGAATCTCGCCGGCTATGTCGCATCGCCGGACGGTCACGAACCCTATGTCATGATCGACGCACCGATCACTTGGGGCGACTACGGCTCGGAACGCGGCATCCTGACTGGGATCACCAGCGGACTCATGCTCAACTCGCGTCCGGCCCTCACCGGCAGCTACGCATCGATCCGACGCGTGGTGCACAAGGATGGACATCAGTTCGCGGGGGGACCGGGAGGCTGGAACACGCGGCCCGGGCTGCAGTATGTCCCCTATGGTCGACGCCCGTTCGGTCCGTATGTCCATGGCGGATGGTCCGGAACACCCAGGCCGGAGAACCCCAAGGACCCGATTGGCGAGGGACGTTTCCAGTGTCGGATTCCTCCCGGCCGGACCCTGGCCAGCCATCTGGTCTGGAATCCCGCAGCCGTCCCGCTCCCCGTGACCCTCACCGCCAACGGAACGGCGACCACCGTCACGCTGGCCCCGGACGAAACCCGGCGCATCGAGGTGCCCCTGGCGCCGGGCGCCCTTGTGGTCGAGACGACGCTGCGCGCCGACCGCCGCGTCGTGCTGCTTGAGACGGCTTTTCTAGCGCAGCCAGTGTCATCCGCCCGATGACACCGGCACGGAGGCAGGGGGAGCGCGACCGGAAACGGGACGCGCGCACGGGTGGGCGTGGACAAAGCGCGAAGGGAGTGGCTGGCTCGGTGGGCATGAAGTCGCTGCAGCGCGAGATTTCCCTCCTGGCCGGGGTGTCCCAATCGACCGTCTCCCGGGCTTTGCGCAACCATCCGGCCCTGCCGCGTGCGACCTGTGAGCGTATCCAGACCGTGGCCCGAACCCTGGGCTACGAGGGCAATCCGCTCCTTTCCGCTGTACTGGGCTCGGTACGACGCGGCCGCGGGGCCAGTTACCTTGGAACCCTGGGCTATCTCACCGCCCATGCCACCGCCGACGGGTGGCGGCGGGTGGCCACCCATCGGGATTTCCTCGACGGGGCAAAGGCACGCGCCGCCGTGCTGGGCTTCAAACTCGAGCCGTTCTGGGCGGCGGATCCGGCGGTGTCGGGTCGACGAATGACGGAGATCCTCCAGGCCCGCGGCATCTCGGCCTTGGTCCTCGGGTCACGCTCCCCGGAGAACCGCTTCGCCGAACTCGACTGGAACGCCTTCGCAGTCGTGCGGATCGGACTCTCCGCACCGCCGCAGCGCTTTCACTGTGTCGTGAATCATCAGATTCACACGTTGCGCATGGTCGCGGGCGAGTTGGTCGATCGCGGATACCGCAAGATCGGACTCGCGATCACCCGCTGGCAGAACGAGGTGGTGGAGCACAACTGGCTGGCCGCGTTCCTGGCGTGGCACTACGTCACGCCAGGCCTCACCCCCGTGCCGATTCACCTGGTGGAACGGATGGAGCGGAAGGAGTTTCTACGTTGGTACCGGGCCCATCGGCCGGATGCCGTCATCACCATGAATTCCTCGTGCCGGGAGTGGCTGGCCGCAGCGGGTGCTTCCCTTCCCGACCGGGTGGGTTTTACCCTGCTCGACTGGCACACCGAACACGGCGACACGGCGGGCGCGGTGCAGGACAACTCCCGGGTCGGTTCAGCCGCGGTCGACATCGCCCTCGGCATGCTGCAGCGCAATGAGCGCGGTGCCCCGGACAATCCCCAGGTGACCCTGATCAAGGGTTATTGGCGCAACGGCGCGACCGTAAGGCCACGCCCGAGAGAATCCGACGCGACCGAAGCCGACCCCACGGCGCGCCACCCATCGAAACCCTGAGGTTTGCCCCGCATCCGGGACACGGACGAAGACGGGCGCGGGGCACTTTCATCGAACGCGCCGAGACAAGGCATACGCTCCAACCACCCACTTTCAACTCCACGGCGGTCCGCGCTGAGGAGCGGCCACCGTTCTGCCGGAGACCGGTTCAGCTCTGGAGCAGGCGGATGACCGAGGCGGGCGACTGATTGGCCTGGGCGACCATGGAATTGCTCGACTCGGCGATCAGATTGTACCGCGTCAGCTGGGTCGATTCCAGGGCAACATCGGCGTCACTGATCCGAGAGAGCGCGGAGCCGAGGTTCTCGCTTTCGACCGTCAGGGCCTGGGCGACGAGGCCGAGGCGCGATTGGGCGGCGCCGAGGGTGGCGCGCTGATCGCCGATCTGCTCCAGGGCATTGCTGGTGGCGGTCACGGCGCTGGCATCGTCGACGCTGAGCAGGAAGGCGCCGCTGGCATCCTGGGCGATGAGCGAGGCGAACGCACCATTCCGCAGGTTGGTCGGAGTGAGCGTGAGTGTTTGTTCGGCAAAGATCCCGAGGTTGACTTGAAGTCCGCTGTTCGCGCCGAAGAGGTCGCGTCCGTTGAACCGACCGATCGGGTCGGTGACGTCGTTGGTACCACCGATTTCGGCCGTGGAGCCACCCACGGTGTCACGCAGCTGTTGTTGCAGGATGGAAAACTCCTGCTGGTACAGGTCACGTTCTTCGGTGTTGAGATTCGGATCGAGGGCGCGCGTGGCGAGCTCGCTCAGGCGGCTGACCGCACCGGCCATGGTGGCCAGCATGCCGTCGCTGGCCTGGACATGAGAGATGGCATTCTGGACATTGATCGAGGCCGCCTGATTGCGGCGCGACTGGGATTCCAGCTTGGCGGCATGGCCGACCCCGGTCGGATCGTCGGACGGATTGAGGATGCGATTGCCGGAGCTGAGGCGCGAAAGGGAGCGTCCCAGCAATTCCTGGTTACGGTCGAGGCCGCGAACCATGTTGAGGGCGGCGGTGCTGACGGAGGTGGCGTTCATGGAACAGCGAGAAAACGGGAGGTTGTACGGGCGATCAGGTGACCGGCGGCTTGGCCGGCAGCGGGGGCAGCTTGGGCAGCTCGATCTTGGGCAGGGTGGCGTGGGTCGGGGACATGGCGGCGGCCTTGTTGGAGGCGGCGATGTCAGTCAGGACCTCTTTGCGGAAAATGGGCACCTCGCGTGGCGCAGCGATGCCGATCTTGACCGTGTCACCATCGATCCGCGTGATGCGGATCTCAATGTTTCCGCCGATCACGATGGCCTCGTTTACTTTTCGAGTCAGGACGAGCATGGGTGGCGGCAGTTAGCTGGCGGTGACGAGCGGATGACGGGCGCTGTAACGAGAGTGATTCGAGAGCACCACCTGCTTGGCAATACCGGTGCGTCGGTTGATGATGACCGGGCCGACCAGATTGACCGTCGCGGTGGGGGGCAGCGTGCGGCTGACCGTGACGATGTTGAGCACGAGTGCGTCGGAGGAATCGCTGATGCCGAGGAAGGCGGCGTCCTCGTCGAACAACTCCAGTTCGTAGTCGGCAATGATGCCGGCGGGCTCGATCACCACAAAGTCGACCGGTTCGGCTCCGAGCAGGCGGAGCCAGCGGAACGGTAGCTGTTCCTGGCTGAAGAGCAGTTCAAAGCCGGTGTGATCGGGAAAACCCACGAGCCCTTCGGGCAGGCGAATGATCTGGGGCGGCGCTTCGGGCAGCGTGGCGATTTCGGTGCTGACTTTCATGAGTTCTCGAAGGAAGACGGACGGGGAACAGGTGATCCTGGTCGGTTGAACGGGCCGGAAGCTTTCCTGCCCTCACCAACACAAGCATGACTACCGGAGGTAGTCGAGGAGTGACATTTGCAGAATCTTGGTGGCGGAGGAGAGCGCCGCCTCATAGGCGGTCGAGGTCTGGCCAAGCCGGACCACGGTCTCGGGCAGATCCGCATCGACCTCATTGGAAACAAGCTGGTCGAGGTTATCACCCCGGGCTTGCTGCTGAGCCTGGTTGACCTCGATACGCAATTCAATCGCGCCGTGCTCGCTCAATGCGTTCACAAGCAGATTCTCGGAGCCCTCCAGCTGAGAACGGGTGGTCGCAACCGCCGTCGAGTCCCCAGCCACCAGGGCGTCACGCAGGGCAACGAGTTGATTGATGAAGTCACGGACCCCCGTATTGGTCGCGCCCGTGGTTCCAGGTGCAATACTGGCCGTTTCCGAGAGCTGGATGGAGGACTGATTGGCATTACCCACATAGGCAGTCGCGGTGATCTGCCCGGTCGTGAGGCTGCGCGTCGCCGTGAAAGGAGCGGCGTCGATGGCCGTGCCGGCGAAAAGGTAGTCGTTGCGAAAACGGGTGTTGGCCGATTGAAGCGACTGCTCGATCAGCTGGTTGACCTCGGAGGCATAGGCGCGGTAGGCATCGGGACTGGCGATACCGGACCCGAGCGTCGCGATCTCTCCCGCACGGTCGGAAATCTCCTTCAATCCCTTCAAACCGGCGAACGAAGCCTGCGAGATCTCAAGCGCGGTGGCCGCATTGCGGTCGAACTGCTGGATCTGCGAACGCTCGTTCTCCATCGTCAGCACCCGGCCAATCGCCGCCGGATTGTCGGACGGCACAAAGATGCGCTGACCCGTCGCGATCTGCTGCTGCAGCTGGGCCTGGCGGCTCGCCAGCTTCTGGATCTGGACGATGACACTTTCGGAAGCGTTGTTGGTTGGGACGCGCATGGTGGTGAACGAGTGACAGGAAGCGAAGGAAGCGCCGGTTGAAAGTCAGTGAATCAGACGCCCATGCGGTTAACGACGGTATCCAAGAGGTCATCGATCACTTGAATGACCCGTGATGAGGCCTGGAACGAGCGCTGATACTTGAGCAAGTCAGCCATTTCCTCATCCAGGGACACGCCACTGACGGCATCCCGCTGGCCGCGGACGATCTTCTCGATGTTCTGCTGGTCATCGAGACGCGAATTTGTGCCCGAGAGCGCCTGTCCGAGATCAGTGACGGTCTTGGTGAAATGCTGACTGAAGGTGCCATCAATGACATCACCGCCGGCCGACGAAAACGTGTGCGAAGCCAGGGCGGCCACCGCCGCGGCGATGGTGTTGTCCCCCGCCGGACCACCGTCCGACGCTTTGAGCGTGGTGCTGCTGAGACCACCCGCCAGGGAGACCGAGGCCGCGGTCAGACCCGTGCCAAGGAAGAAGTCACCCGTGGCGCCGGTGGGATTGTAGGCGTCATTGACCGCCTGAACCAATTGACTGGCCAGGTCGTCGATCTCATCGCGCGTATCCTGAATGATGGTATCGCGGGCATCGCGGGCGCCCTTGATGCTTCCACCGCTCAGAGCAACCGCCGTGGCGGGCGCACCCGCGGTCAAAGTGGAACCGGCGAAGGTGACCGGGCCGGTGACGGAAGCCAGATTGACGAGAAGGATCTCGTTGCCCAGGGCATCGCGAGTCAGCACATCAATCTGTCCCGGCGAGCCGGAAGCGGGACGCGTTTCGAAGGACATCTTGGTTGCCAGCTCCTCGAGCTTGGCCTGGCGCTGGTCGCGCAGATCGACGGCGCCACCCGGCGTATTGACCTCAAGGCGACCAATCTGACCGTTGAGTTCGGCGATGGTGGTCAGCAGGCGGTTCACCTCGCTGACATCCTCGGTGATCTGGGAGGTCAGGTCGGTCTGGACCTGACCAAGACGCTCGTCCGTGACCTGAAAGCGATCCACCAGGATGCTGGCCTTCTGGAGCAGCGTCTGACGTTCGCCGACATCGGTCGGGCGGGTGGCGAAGCTCTGAAAGGCGTTGAAGAAGTCGCTCAGTGACTCGGCAATGCCTTGTCCGCCGCTGGAAGCGCTGGTGGCATTGGCGTCCTGGGCTCGATTGACCGACTGGCCGATGCCGGCCTGGGCCTTTTCGTAGGCGGCCTGCTCGGCCTCGAGCGAGGACGTGAGGGAAATCTCCCGGACCGTCTGACGGTCGAGCAGCACGTCGCGCAGTTGCTCGATCTGCTTGGCCTCGAGACCCAGGGACTGGGCGCCCAGGGGGGTGACGACGGTGCCCCGGTCTCCAAAGACGATGCGCTGACGGGCGTAGTTGGGATTATTGACGTTGGCCAGGTTTCGCCCGGCCGTCTCCACCGCGCGCGACTGCGCGGCGAGGGCTTTGACACCAGCGGAGAGACTTCCAAAGAGACCGGACATAAAGAGGTGAAACGACCTGTGAGGAGCGGAAGGACGAACCAGTGACCGGCGGGCAGACCCGGTCAGTTCGATCTGCCGCAGGGGGATCAGCCGGCGGCCTGCCAGGCCGCATCGTTGGCGGATACACTGACCTGCCCGCGCGGGGAGTAGGTCTTGACGAAGGCAGCCGGACGGATCGTCCGGAGCATTTCCTGATGCATCTCGACGGCACGTCCCAGCAACTGCTGGTTCTGCCGGGCGCCGCGACGGACGCGATGGATAAGGTGGTTCACCTCGTCAATGAGGGCATCGAGCAGCGGCTGCACTTCCGCGGGGAAGCGCGGCAGAAGCTGGCGAAGGTGAGTGTCAGCCGGATACCCGTGCAGCTCCGCGACCTCGCGAACAAACAATTCGCGACGGAGGCGGTGCTCGGCCGTGGTGCGGGCCTGCGTCTCGATCGTCTGGGCGAGAGAAAGAACTGCGTCCGGATTGCGACGCAGGAGGTGGTTCTGCTGTTCTTCGAAGAGAGCGAGCAGACCGCCGTAGCCCTGCAGCTCGGTGCGCAGATGATTAGCGATGATTTCCCAGGTGGAAGACATGGTGAAGTGAAAGGATCAGGAGGGATTGGCCGCCGGAACCGGAGTTTCGTCGCCCGCGGTGGGCAACCCCTTGCCGGGAGGCGTAAGTTGACGTGAAAGCATTTGGGCAAGCCCGAGACCGCCACCCTGCGACAGGGAGGTGGCAAGGACATCGGTGAGCATGTAGCCGTAGACACCGCCGCCCGAACCGCCGGCGCCGCCGAGTCCTCCGCTCATGATCGGTTCAATCGCGGGGGTGAGCAGCTGGCGGAGAATGATGGCCTCGAACTGAGAAGCGGCCTTCTTCACATCCGCGGGCGTGGCCACGCGGCCGGCCACCGAACGCGTCGCGGAAGCGAGTCCGAGGGGCGCGTCGATTGCCTTGGCCCAGGCGGGCTGGGCGGATGCGGAGGAGATGGCAGAAATACTCATGAGTGTGGGCGACTAGTTGATGAGCAGTTCCGCCTGCAGGGCCCCGGAGCGTTTCAGGGTCTGGAAGATCGCCATCATCTCACGGGTCGAAACGCCGAGGGCGTTGAGCGCGGCAGCGAGCCGCTCGATGGAGGGAGCATCATTCACAATCGTGAATCCGCCCTTGACCTCGTCGACATTCGTCTGGGTGCTCGGCACCGCCACGGTTTCGCCGGAGTTGTTGAAGGAGTTGGGCTGGGAAACGCCGACATTCGACGTCACCGTGATGGTGAGCGAACCCAGGCTGATCGCCACCTGGGACAAGCGGACCGTCGAGGTGGCGACGATGGTGCCCGTGCGCTCGTTGATGACAATGCGCGCCAGCGTGTCGGGGGTGACCTCGATCTGGCCGAGGTCGGCGAGAAAGGCGACCTCGCGGCCGCGGTAGTCGTCCGGCAGTTTCACCTCAATCGAGGCCGAGTCACGGGCCAGCGCCGTGCCTGGATACACGGCATTGATGGCGGTGGCCATGCGGGCCGCGGAGGTGAAATCGGGATTGTGCATCTGCAGCGTGAGGAGCCCGTCATTGACGAACCGGGCCGGGATTTCGCGCTCAATGATGGCGCCACTGCTGATGACGCCCACCGTCGGATGGTTCTTCTGCACCGTGGCGCCACCGGCACCGCCGGCGCCACCGAGGAATCCGCCCACGGCAATGGGACCTTGGGCGACGGCATAGACGCGACCATCCGCACCCAGCATTGGGGTTTGCAGGAGGACGCCGCCCTGCAACGTCTTGGCGTCGCTCATTGACGCCACCGTGACGTCAATTCGCGCACCATTGCGAAGAAAGGGCCCGATGTCCGTGGTCACCATGACCGCCGCCACGTTCTTGGCCTTGATCTGGGTGGGGTCGATGGTGATGCCGAAGCGCTGCAGCGTATTGGCCACCGAGCGGAGCGTGCCCTGGGCGTTGGAATCGCCGTCACCCGCGAGACCGATGACCAGACCGTAACCAACCAATTGATTCTCGCGGCCGCCGCTGACCAGGGTCAAATCCTTGACCCGCGATGCCTGGAGCATCGAAACAAAACCGGTGAGCAGGACCACCATCATGGTCCCCCGCGGTGCGAGACGCGGGAAAAGAAACCGGGCAAAACGTGCCGAAGAGAGGCGCATGGAAGAGAGAAGATCGAAAACCGGGGAACGAAGGCGGATCAGTAGGGACGCAGCTTTTCGTACAACTTGGTCAGCCAGCCCTTCTTTTGGGCGTCCGTCAGGCTGCCCTCGCTGATGAACTCGACCCGGGCGTCCGCAATGTTGCTGGAGGCCACCGTGTTGACGCTCGTGACATCGTCGGCACGCACCAGGCCATGAAGGATGAC
Organism: Opitutaceae bacterium; assembly: GCA_016794725.1. GTDB lineage: Bacteria > Verrucomicrobiota > Verrucomicrobiia > Opitutales > Opitutaceae > UBA6669. The sequence continues at coordinate 34,167 of JAEUGZ010000251.1, forward strand.
GTGCTGGGTTTCCCCGGACGACACCACGCGGCGGACGCCCTCGATGACGAGATTGCCGTTGGGGAGAACATCGGTGACCAGCACCGCGGTGCGGGCATTGAGGCTCTGGGTATTGTTCACTTCACCACCGCCGTTGAAGTCGTTGCTGCCGCCAAGCTTGATCGACGGCAGGGCCCCTTTGTGCGTTCCGAGACGGCTGACGTCCGCGGGGAAAAGGAACTGCTCGACGCCGGCGTCGACGTTGGCGGCCGAGTTGGTCTTCTTGGTCTGTGACGACTGCGTTGCAGCCGTTTCCTGGACGACGACCGTGAGGATGTCACCCACGCGACTGGCCTTGCGATCGGCGAACATGGCGCGCTCGGAGCTGCCCGGCGCGGTCCAGAGCGATTCAGCCGCGGCGGGGAGCGAACTGGCGGCGAGGAAAACGAGACTGAGTGTGGAAGTGCGCACGGGAGTGAAGCGTCGAAGGTTCAGAAGCGGACCTGAGCGCGGTTTTCGGCCACCACCAGCGCGGCGAACTCGCGTTTGGACTCGATGTTGCGGACACGCACGGTCTCGCCCTGGCCACCATCCTGCATGGCGACGGCCTTGAGCGTGATCTGCAGCGGGCCATCCACGGCGGCGACCTCGATGACCGAACCCTTGCGCACGAGCGCCCGGCGGCTTACGTCGCGCCAGGTCACAAGGCGCCCGGCGGGAACCGGGCGAAGGAACGTCCATTCGTGGGTGCGCACCAGCGAGGTGGAGATGACATCGCGTTCGCGCAACGCATCGATGCGACGCAGGTCGCAGGAGGAGGGATCGAACATGGCACCGCGTTCAAACGGAGTGCGAACCACCCAGGCATCGCGCCAGAGCTGGGCGCGGCAGGTGAGGGTCTCGTCCAGCGTGGTGCCGGCCGGACTGGTGATCCGGATACGGAAGAGCATCGACGAGGCGAGCTGGCCGGGAAACTCGACCAGCGACACCGTCCAGCCATCCGTGGTCTGCGCTGCGGCGCCGGTCACCGCGGGCAGGGCCCAGGGACGCAGCGGATCAAGCTGAAGGTCACCCTCGACATTGAAGTGATCAACGAGATCGCGCGAAACCAGAGCCAACAGACGAGCACGGACCTCGTCAGCGACGCCGCGGGGCGCGGCGACCGCCGGAGTTTCGGTTTGCGCGGCACCAGGCGAAGCCAGCAGCAGCGCCAGCAGTGCGAAGGAGATGAGGAAGGGGGCGAGCGGACGGGCTGACATGGCGAAAGGGACGGAGAGAAAGAAGAACGATGCGGGCGGGGACTCAGCGCTTCATTTGCGCGACGCTCTGAAGCATCTCGTCGGAGGTCTGGATGGACTTGCTGTTCACCTCATAGGCGCGCTGGGCAACGATCAGGTTCACCATTTCCTCCACGATGTTCACATTGGAGGTCTCGATGTAGCCCTGGAGTGTGTTGCCGAAACCCTGCTCGCCGGGCTGACCCTGTTCGGGCGTGCCGCTGGCGGCCGTTTCCTCATAGAGATTGCCGCCGAGGCTGCGCAGACCGGACGGGTTGGCGAAGCGGGTCAGCGTCAGACGAAACGTCTGGTTGCCGGTCGCGCTTTGCACCGTCACCTCGCCGTTGTCGGCGATCGTGACCGCGGTGGATCCCGGGGGAATCGGCTGGAAGCCGCTGAGCAGCGGCATGCCGTCATTGTTGGTCACCACGCCGGTGGGAGAGAGTTTGAAGGAACCGTCGCGCGTATAACCGATGGTGCCGTCGGGACGCTGAACCTCGAAAAAGCCGTCACCCTGGATGGCGACATCAAGTTTTTCACCGGTGGCGTTGACCTGGCCCTGCGTGAACACCTTGGACGTCGCGGCCACGCGCGATCCGTTGCCCACCTCGACACCGGTCGGCACGAGATTGCCGCCGCCGCTCTCGGTGCCGGCGCCGCGCGGACGCTGGTAGAGGAGATCCTGAAACTCGATCTTGCTGCGCTTGAAGCCCGGCGTGTTCACGTTCGCGAGATTGTTCGCGATCGTGTTGAGGTTGAGCTGCTGGGCCTCCATGCCCGTGGCTGCACTGTAGAGCGAGAGATTCATAGCGGAGGATGCGGTGGCGGTAGAGGCGGAACGCTGTCGTTAAAAAGTGAGTACGTGAGGGCTCAACCGAGGACTTCCAGGGTCTTGCCCAGCGACTGGTCGCGGGTCTGAATCAGTTTCTGATTGGCCTCATAGGCACGGGCGATGTTGACGAGGTCCACCATTTCGCGGAGCGGCGTGATGTTGCTCGACTCCAGGTAGCCCTGCAGCACCTCGGGGCGTTCGACCTGGGTGGGAGGAGGACCCTTGTTGATGAAGGCACCGGCGGAAAGAGGAACCAGCTGCTGGTTGTCGGCAAACTTGACCACGCTCAACTTCCCCACGGGTGTGCCGCCCTGGATGACGCGACCATCCGGGTTGATCACCACCGCCGCATTGCCCGGCAAGAGGGTAATGGGATCTCCGGACTCTGAGAGAATCTTGGTGTCGTGGGAGGTCACGAGGGTGCGATCCGCCCGCTGACGCAGTTCACCGGCCCGCGTATAGGCGCGGCGCCCGTCTTCCAGCTGGATTTCGAAGAAACCGTCCCCCTGCAACGCGACGTCCAGATCGCGGCGCGTCGGCTGGGTCTCTCCCTGCTGAAAACTGATTCCGTAGCCCACCTTCGGGAAGTGCATCATCTCGCCACTGCCTTCGCCGTTCCGGGCCCGCGGATCGGCCTGAAGCTCGCCGCTGATGGCCTCTGAAAAGTTCACCGTGCGCTTCTTGTACCCAGACACCTGGCTCGAGGTGATATTCTGGGTGACGGCGTCCTGCCACCGCTCCAAGGCGGAAAGGGACGCTGCGCTCTGGTAAAGTCCAATATTCATCGCGAGTCACTGCTCTAAGCAATGGCGATGCCAGCTTCCTAACTAGCGACAGACCAAACTATTAATCGGCCATCCAGCCGCGCGGCAAGAATTGCTGTACGCCCTCACGGCAGGAATTGCCGGTCGAGAAGAAAGGCACTTTTCCTCCGCCCCGGGAAGGCGAGCGGTCCCCGCAGCCGGCCCGGGTCGAGCCGCCCATCGGCAGCAAAGAAAACCGCCTCACGCGGCCGCACTGTTCCGGCGGAGTGTCTCAGCCCCCCGCGGGGTACAGGCACTCGACCTCAATCTTCTCACCACAGGTGCAAGTGATCACCAGCCGGACGACCTTGTCACCCTGCTTGATGCACTCCACGGAAGGCCCCTGCCCTCGTCCATGGTTGTGCGAACCCGAGGCGCCATTGACCTGCGGTAGGGCCGCGGAGGATTCGAGGGCTCCGGCGGCGGACTTGAGGGAGGCTCCCTGCATGGAGGGACGACCGGCGAGAAAGGGCTTCATGCTAGTGTTTGGTCGAAGCGGCCACGGCTGGTGCCGCGGGCGGAGGAGCGACCGGAATGGACGGCGCGGGGACGGGTGCGGCGGACTTCCGGTCCGCTCCCCGTTGCACCAGGGAAAGACTGAGCGTGACACGCTGATTGGACTCCGACTCCGGGGGTTCGAGCGGCAGGGATCGCGTATCGGCATAACCCGTGACGCGACTGATCAACTTGGGATCGACGGCGTAGTGGGTGAGTCCGCGACGGGCCGCGTTGGCGCGGTCGGTCGACAGTTCCCAGGTGGAGTAGGCCTCGTCGGGCATGGTGAGTCCGGAACGGGTGTGTCCCTCAATCACCACCTGAAACTTGTTGCGATCAATCGTCCAGGCCAGGCTTTGGATGATGAAACGTCCCCATTCGGTGAATTCAGCGGTGTTGCCGACGAACAGGGGTTTCTTGGCGCGATCGAACAAAGTGATCCGCATGCCGTCACTGGTCACCTGGATGTCGATCGGACGATCCTCCAGGTCTTCATCCATGTGCAGCAGCCGGTAGAAGTCCTTGGCGATCGAGTTCAGAAACTGAAGATCGATCTCCTTGGCGTCGGAGGTGGGCCGACCGCCCTCCCCTTTTTCGTCTTTGCTCTTCGGCTTTGAGGACGATTCGGAGATTTGTTTGCCGTCGAGATTGAGGATGCCGGCGCTCGCATTCAGCGGCGAGTTGAACGGCTGCTGAAAGTAGCGGGACGTGGCGATCAGGACCTCCTTGTCCTGCGACGAAATCCACAGCACCATGAACAGGGCCATCATCGCGGTCACGAAGTCCGCGTAGGCCACCTTCCAGGCTCCTCCTCCTTTTGACATGGCGAAATGGGTGGACGTGCGCGCGGACTAGCGTCCGGCGGGCATGCCCTTCAAGGCGGTTTCAAGTTCCTCGCCGCCCGGCTGGACCGAGCTGTCGAGCGAGCGACGCGCAATTTCCACGGACGTCAGGGGCGCCAGTCCCTTGGCAAAACTGGCGACGGCAATGAGCACGCACTTCAGGTACTGCGCGTCCACCTGGTTCATGAGTTTGATGCGATTCGCCAGCGGATTGACAAAGCCGTAGGCGACAAAGATGCCGAGCAGGGTGCCCGTAAGCGCGGCGGCGACCTTTTCACCGACGGCCTCGGGACCTTCGGCGATGGCGCTCATGGTATTGATGATGCCGAGCACCGCCGCGACGATGCCGATGGCGGGCAGGGAATCCCCGACGAGACCCAGCAGGTGCACCGGGTGGTCATTCTCCTCCGACTTCGCGTGGAGCTCGGCGGACATCAGCTCCTCCAATTGGTCGGGTTTGATCTTGCCGTCGATGACCGGCTTCATGCCGTTGATCAGAAACTCCATGCGCTCCTTGTGGGCGGTGAACGCGGGGTACTTGTTGAAAATCGAGCTTTGTCCCGGGTTCATGACATGCTCTTCCAGAGCGATGAGACCATTTCGCCGGCCGATCATGAAGATTTCGTAAAGCATCTTCAGGAGGTCGAAGTAGTCGGCCTTGCCCACCCCTTTGCCGAAAGCGGCCAGCTGGGTCTTGTGGATGATTTCCTTCATCATGTGGGGCGGGCTCGCGATCACGAGCACGCCGAGCGCAACCCCCAGGATCACCACGAATTCGGAGACGTGCAGCAACAGCACCGGGTTGCCGCCGGCGATCATGAAGCCGCCGAGCGTCGATGCGATAACGATAAAAGCTCCGATGAGGATGAACATATCTCTGAGGAGGACTAACGGCCCACTGGGGGATACTCTTTAGCGCTACCGGCGGTGGCGCCGGCTGGAGAATGACCGGACGGGACAGGGGATTCTCCGGGTGAGGAACGGGAAGCGGGTGTGGCCGCGCGACGAAACCGGCGTCGCTCCGGCAACTGCGCAAGCGCGCTGACATGGGCAGCGGCGCGGGGAGTAACTGCGTTTCCGTTGGAGGTGGCCTCGTTGAGGACGCGACGGGACGGAACGGTCCCGCCAGCATTGGTTCGGGTGGAGGGCGTCGCTCCGTCAACGCCGGGGGACGGACCCTGCACCGCTACGTCCGTACGTTCTGGGTGAACGCAACGCGCAACGGGCGTCGACGGAGCGACGCCCTCCATCAAGCCAACGCACACCGAGGGGGGCTCCACCTCGTCATTCCTCAAAGTTAACGTTGATGGGTCGGCGACCCCGCCTCCAACGATCGCCAAGCTGGGGTCGAGGCTAAAGGTCACGCTCCGGCGCAGCTCCGGGAGCGACTACCATGGGTTTCCCTCGTCGCGAATCTCTCACTTCTCGCGCACGCGCTTCAGGTAGGCCCGGAGGCCGAGCACGGTCTGGGCATGGATCTGGCAGATACGGGATTCGGTCAGGTTGAACACCGCCGCGATTTCGGCGAGGCGCATGTTCTGGTGATAGTACATCGCAAGAATCTTCTTCGGAATCTCCGGCAGTTCGGAGATGCGCTGGGCCATGAGCTGCATGAGCTCATCCTTTTCCATGCGGTCGCGGACCGAGACATCGCCTTCGTCGGCGATCAACTCGTGCAGCGAGGTGCCGTCACTGTCTTCATTCTCCGTCGTCTGGTCGATGGCAACGAAGCACACCGGACGGGCCTCCTCCATCCACTTGGCGTATTCCTTCGGAGTGAGACCGAGGTGGGCGCGCACCTCCTCCTCGCTGGCGGCGCGGCCCAGTTTCTGTTCAAGTTCGTTGATCGACTCCTTCAGCTTCTTCGCCTTCGCGCGGGCGCGACGCGGGCACCAGTCGAGGCGACGCAGTTCGTCGAGTACCGCTCCCCGGATACGCATGCTGGCGTAGCCGGCGAACGTGTGTCCCTGTTCGGGGTCGTACTTGCGCACCGCGGCGATCAGGCCGGTGACACCGACGCTGTAAAGGTCATCCACATCGACGTGCGCCGGCAGGTTGATCTTGATGCGATCCACGACATTGCGGACCAGAGGCAGGTAGCGCTCGATCAACTCCTTTTCGTCCACGGCTCCACTGGAAGTCTGGTAGGCGCGCCAGGCGTTGGCGGCGGCGGCGGGCTGGGCATAAGCTACGGCGGCGTGTTGTTTCATGGCGACGATCGATCAGGACGGGTGTGTGTGAGTGGCGGGCAGGACGAGAGTGTGAATCAACGGGAGCGCCCGGCGGGCGCGGCGGCGGGAACGGGTCCGACCGGAATGGCCTTCGCGGCGGCCTTGTTTTCCTCCTCGGCCTCGGCGGCGATGCGCTTGAGCGTCATGGCCTCCGTGAACGCGCGAATGACCACCGACCAGAACCAGCGGAAAAGCAGCGCGCCCACGAGACAGCCCAGGGCGGCGTCACGCAGGACGAGGTCCGCGGCCCGTCCGGCGGTGAAGCCGGCGACGGTGACGAGGGCGAATCCGGTGAACCCTCCGGCGAGGAAAGCGTATTTCATGGTGGCGAGTCGGCTTAGGAACCGGGAAGGGTTTTGCGGAGCACGGCACCGATCGCATCCTCTTCCAGGTCGCCCGTCAGGCTGGGCCCGGTGGCGAGGAAGAGCGGAGTGAGTTCACCATCGATGAGGAAGTCCCAGAGTTTGCCCCAGTGGTTGAGCTCATCAAGGTGGGTGAAAACCAGGTGGGTGGCACCCATGTCACGACCCATCGAATACGCAGCGCGCAGCGTGGAGAGGTCGTAGACCGCGTTCAGGACCAGCACCCGGCCGTCAATCTTCTCGGTCTTGAGGAAGCGGGCCAGGGTCGCATTCTCCGCGTTGTTGCGCAGGGAGAGCGCGGGAACGTCGACGCAGGTGAAGTGGGAAGGCTCTGCGAGCGGGATCGAGGGCGAGGAGTCATCACCCGGAACGTAGTGGTCGAGCGTCAAACCGAGCGCCTCGCAGAACACCGCGAGCCCTTCCGCCGGATTCGGCCGATCGAATTCAGCCTTGATCACACGTCCGGTCTGCGAACGGGCAAAAACGCCCCGGGCGAGCCACTTGCAGAGTGCCGTGGTGCGTCCGGAACCAGCGGTGCCGAGGAAGGCCACCCGGGACGGGAGCCGGCGCGCGGGAAGCGCGGAGGTTGTGGTCCGAAGCGCCTGGCTGAAATCCGCCAGCGCGCGATGCAACGGAAGTTCACCGCTGGGAGAGAAACTCGGCGTGGCCTGCAGGCGGGCCAGCATGGTCTCGGAAAAACCTGAGCGGCGCAGCAACTCGGGCAGACGTGTCGACGTTTCCACGCGATTCGCGCCAGCGCGGAAGGCCATACGCGGGTCGGCCGACGCCACCGCATAGGCGCGATCCGTAGCCGGGGCTCGCTCCAGACTGACCGGAGCGGCGGCCACCACCGGTGATGCCTCTTCACTGGAGGTGCCAAGTACAGACGACGTCCGCGCCGGAGCGGACTCACGGACCGGTTCGTCACCGCCAATTTGAGCGATGACTTCGAGACGCGGCCGACGGAACAGACCGGAGAGACCCTGGCCGGGCAGTTGCCGCACCGAAAGGACCTTGGCCTGCTCACCCAGCTTCGTACGAATCGTCTCCACCGCTTCTTCGGCCGACCGCACCACCAGCTTGTAGATCGCCGGGGTTTGAGGGCTGCTCTCGAGGGTGGAGGAAGAGAACGTGGACATGTTCCCCTCGCCTGTTGCTATGTTTATGCCAAGAATTCCGACAAGTGCGTAACTTAATAATTAACAGGAAATTACACGTTCAATTTTCGCGAAACATCGGGAAATCACCGGGTTCACCGATTTCGGACTCAACCAGCGGCAGAAATTGCCCCAAGACCGGCAAATCCCACCTCCCGCCGGTTCACTGCGCTGCTCCCGATTTATCGGACACACCGGCTTGAGCTGAATCGCAAATCACGCAAATCAACCATGCACCCACGCAACCGATTTAATCGTAGCAATTAACACACTAACCATTTCCGCACGATCGCGCTGCAAGAGGCGAAGGGGCCACGCTTCGGCTGCCCAACCATCCTCCAGGGCGAAGGTCGCACCTTGGAGGTCGTCCCGCAGTTGCGCATGCGCGTCAACCTAACGACGAGACGCTGAAGCGGTGTGGGTTCGGGTTGTAGGCGGACTCGCGGAGTCCGCGACGGGACCGACCGGTCCCGCCTCCATCGTTCGGTCTCTTCACGCAACGCCCAGCCCCGCGGGGTCGGCGACCCCGCCTACAGCAGAGTTCAGTCATCGCTTGTTGTCGGCGGTGTCGTTGAGGCCACCTCCAACAGGATCTTATCCACCCCACCTCTCGCCCGCTACGCAGCCCGCAGAGCGGCAGCTTCGGCGCGGGCCAGATGGGCCGGCAAGGGGACAATGCCCGTATTTTCGATCTCTGTCGCCGTTGGCAGTTCCTGATACGCCAGGACGACCAGGCGCGGGAACGACGGCTCAAAGAAACGCTTGAGGGGCAGACGCAACTCGGTGCTGACCACCAGGACGGGATTGAGGCCCGCCTGGACGAAGTCGGAGACGCGGGTGTTGATCTCGTTCAGGAGGTGGCGTCCCAGGCCCGGATCGAGTGCCAGCCCCACTTCGCTTGGCGTGCGGTGGACCTTGCCCGCGAGTGCCTGTTCGAGGCGGGGATCGAGCGTCATCGCCTTGATCAGGCCGGCCCGGTATTCGAGCTCCGGCACAAAGTACATGCCGAGACGACGGCGGGTCAGTTCGCTCAGATCATCCGGATTCTTCGACACCGCGGCAAAGTCACCAATGCACTCCAGGATCAACGGCAGATTGAGGATCGAAAGGTTCTCACGCAGCAGATTCTGCAGCACCCGCTGAATGATGCCGAGGTTGACCAAGTCGGGCAGCAGTTCCGCCACCAGCGCGGGATTGGTTTCCTTGAGGTGGTCGATCAGCACCTGGACGTCCTGGCGGCCGAGGAGCAGGTGCGAGCAGCTCTTCAGCGTCTCCGACACGTGGGTGATCATGACCGAAGACGGATCGACCACGGTGTAGCCATTCAGCTCGGCCGTCTTGCGCTCGGATTCGTCGATCCAGACCGCTTCCAGACCAAAGACCGGCTCGCGCGTGGGCAAGCCGCGCAGGGCGACCGTACTGCCGGACACGTTCATGGCCATGCTGCGACCCGGCTGGACCTGACCCTTGGCCACGGCTTTGCCCCGCAGGAGGAAACGGTACTCGTTGGGCTCCAACTCCAAATTGTCGCGGACCGACACCGGCGGGACCAGGATGCCTTTTTCGCGGGCCAGGGTCTTGCGAACGCCTGTGACGCGCGAGAGCAGGTCGCCCCCCTGTTTGGCGTCGGCCAGGGGAAGCAAACCATAACCAATCTCGATCGCGAACACGTCGAGGTCGATCAGCTTGCGGATATCTTCGGAGATGGCATTGCGATTGGAGGCTGGCGCGTTCGCGCCCTCTTTGCCGGCCGGGGCCGGGGCGCCATTTTTGCCGTTGGCCGCTTTGGCGGTGGCGGCGGCAATTTCGGCGCTGGCCGCATCGACTTCCTGCTGCTGCTTGAGCAGCCGGGCAATGTAGCCAGCCGCCCCAGCCAGCACGAGGAAAGGCAGGGTCGGCATGCCAGGCATGATCGCAAAAACCCCGAGCATGCCCGCCGAGATCCCAATCGCCCGCGGGTACTTGACGATTTGCGAGCCGATCTGATGGCCCAGGTTGCCCGTACCGGCGGCGCGGGTGACGAGGATACCGGCACCCACGGACACGATCAGAGCCGGGATTTGCGAGACCAGGCCGTCACCGATCGAGAGCAGGGTGAACTTCGCGGCCGCCTCGCCCAGGGACATGCCCATCTGGAGCACGCCGATGGCAAAACCACCGATGATATTGACCAAGGTGATGAGAATGCCGGCAACGGCGTCACCGCGCACAAACTTCGAGGCACCGTCCATCGCACCGTAAAAGTCGGCCTCCTTCTGGATCTTCACGCGGCGGGCGGTGGCGGTCTGCTCGTCGATGATGCCGGCATTCAGCTCAGCATCGATCGCCATCTGCTTTCCGGGGAGGGCATCCAGGGTGAAGCGCGCACTGACCTCGGCGATGCGGCCCGCACCCTTCGTGATCACCACAAAGTTGATGACAATCAGGATGATAAACACCACGAAACCAACAATGTAGTTTCCTTGAATAACGAAGTGCCCGAACGATTCGATGACATTGCCACCCGTTCCCTTGGTGAGAATCAGTCGGGTCGAACATATGTTCAGCGCCAGCCGGAAGAGGGTGAGTCCCAGCAGTAACGTGGGAAAACCGGAGAACTCAGGCGGGTCCTTCACATAAACCACGATGAGCAGTATGAGCAGCGACAAACCGATCTGCAGGGCCAGCATCATGTCCAGCACCAGGGCCGGCACGGGGATGAGCAGCATCAACACGGTCGCGAACAATGCGCCGGTGAAGATGAGGTCGGCCCGTTTCAGCAGGTCGATGCCACCTCCGCTTGGGAGGGCGGACGCTGCGGTGGGAGTGACGGTGGCAGTGGCGGCGGCGGTGGCCATGGAAATTCAGGTTCGAAGCGAGGAAAGCGGAAACAGGTTCAAGCGGTCCGACGGGCGGCGACACCCTCGGCGGCGGCGCGGCGCATCTTCAATTCGTGGAAGTACAACCGGTGGTTGCGGTAAACGAAGGCGAGGATCTCGGCCACCGCTTGGTAGAGCGTGTTCGGAATCGCCTCTCCCACCTCGCCGATGGCGTAGAGCATCCGGGCCACGGGTTTGTTTTCAACGACGGGCACACCGTGTTCCGCCGCAAGGGCCTTGATGCGCAGGGCGAAGCGGTTCTCGCCTTTGGCCAGGACCACCGGAGCGCCGTCCTTGCCGCGCTCATACTTGAGGGCCACGGCATAGTGGGTCGGATTGGTCACGACGACATCGGCCGTGGCCACCGCCGCCAGCATCTGCTTCTGCGACAAACGGCGCGCCATGCGACGCATCGCGTTCTTGGTGTGGCCGTCACCCTCTGACTGCTTGTGCTCATCCTTCACTTCCTGCCGCGACATCTTCATCTCCTGGAAGTTCTTAAAGCGTTCGTAGGCGTAGCTGATGCCGGCGATCAGTCCGAGCGCGATGACCAGTTTGCCAAAAAACTCCAGTGTCGCCCGGTGAAGAAACATCCCCAGGTAGGCCGCTTCCACCGGAGCGGTGAACATGGGATCGGCGAGGAGATTCTTCGCCGAAATCCAAAGCACGAAGCCAATGGCGATCATCTTCAGAAAATCGACCAGACCGTGCACCACGCTCGCTTTGGAAAAGATCTTCTGAAACCCCTTCGTAATATCCAAACGCTCCGGTTTGAAGCCCAAGGCCTTGGGAGCGAGGCGGAAACCGGTTTGCAGTCCACCGACAATCAACGAGCACATCAGGGCCGTAACGAGGATGGGCAACAGCACGCGACTGAGCAGCATGCCCACATCCCAGAGCTGCTGCGGCACGGTGATGATCTCAATCCGGGCGGCGCCCAAATCGCTCCAGATCAAGGTGGCCAGGGCGGCAATGTCTCGCGCGCTCGAGGCGACCGTCATACTGAAGACACCCAAGGCGCCCGCAATCATCGCCACCACCTGCAGCTCGGGCGAACGGGCAAATTGGCCACGCTCAAATGCCTCCGACAACCGTTTGTCGGTTGGCAGTTCGGTTTTTGAGTCGTCGTCTTGATCTTCCATGCGCCGGGTCCGGTATGCAAGCCGGGTGCCAGCGACGCCCCTCGGTATTTTAACCGCTATCCATCAATCGGTTATTGTCTCAAAAACGACCCCAGCCCGACGAGCGGCAAAATCTGCAGCCCGATCCCGATCACACTGGAGGCGGGAGCAGCTCCAGCAAGCGAAAGGGCAAAACATCAAACTCGGCCCAGAGGTAGCGGGCGATGAGGGCCCCTGCTCCGGCCAGCAGGGCGAATCCGGCCAGCAGCCGGAGGGAGTAGCTCAACACAAAGACGTTCATGCGCGGAACCGCGCGTCCAAGAACGGAAAAAGCCAGGTTGATCAGGAAATTGAGGCCGATGAAGGGGGCCGCGATCCGGAAACCCAACTCAATGACATGCGCGGTGGAACGGAGCATGAGCATCATCGAGCCGGAGCCGAACGACGGTACGCCCGCGGGGGACAACTCAAAGCTGCGCGAAAACGCAGTGAGGACGCCAAAGTGGGCGCCAAATGCGAAGAAGAGGACGCCGGCGAACATCGAGAGCAAGGCTGCCAACGGCTCCTGCGATGGAACCGGAACATCAAAACCCGGAGCCGCAGTCAGGCCGATCTCGTTCGCGATCAATCGCCCACCCATTTCCACCGCGGCAAACGCCAATCTACCGACAAAACCGAAGACGAGCCCCAGGATGATCTCCCCGGCCGCCGCAGTGATGATCAGACCATGGGACTCGGGCAGCGCCGCGTGCGGCACAATTCCGTAGAAGAGCGAAGCCAGGCAGGCCGAGAGCGCCACCCGCACCATCGCCGGCAATGATCGTCCCGCGAGCGTGGGGAAAAGCAGGATGACCCCCAGGCCGCGAAGAAAGATCATCAACCAGGCATATCCCAGGTCCAGCGGCATGGTCCGAGCATTCGGTTCACTGCCCGAGTGTGCCAATCCGCGTGATCATGCTGGTGGCGAACTCGGTGATCGAACGGAGCAGCCATGGAGCCAAGGCAATGAGCAAACCGGCCAATGCCAGGAGTTTGGGTGCAAACGTGAGGGTCTGCTCCTGAATGCTCGTGACCGACTGGAAGAGGCTCGTGATGAAGCCGATCACCAGCATCACACCGAGAAAAGGCGCCACAATGTAGAGCGAGAAAAGGATGACGCCCTTGAAGATATCAATCGCGAGTTCGGGACTCATGGAGGGAAGAAAGGAGCGCGCGAGGCCTAGACACGGAAACTGTCCACGAGGCTCTTGACCACAAGGTGCCAGCCGTCGACCAGGACAAAGAGCAGCAACTTGAACGGCAGCGAAACAATGGCCGGCGGCATCATCATCATGCCGAGGGCCATCAGCACCGAAGAGACGAGAAAATCGACGACGAGAAAGGGCAGAAACAGCATGAACCCCATCTGAAACGCCGTCTGCAGTTCGCTGATGACAAAGGCCGGAATCACCACCCGCATGGGCAGATCCTCCACCCGCGTGGGTGGGAAGCGGCCCAATTGCAGAAAGAACTCGAGGTCGCGCGTGCGAGTTTGCTTCAGCATGAACTCGCGTACGGGCACCGAAGCTTTGTCCAGGGCCTGACCGGAGTTGAGTTGTCCCGCCAGATACGGCTGAAACGCCTCGGCATTCACCCGGTCAAATACCGGTCCCATCAGGAAAAAGGTCAGAAACAGCGAAAGCCCCACAATGATCTGATTTGAAGGGGCGGACGGTACGCCAATCGCCGTACGGACAAAGCCGAGCACGATCACAATGCGCGTAAAGCTCGTCATCAAGATGACCAGCGACGGCGCCAGCGTCAGCAAGGTCATGATGACCACCAGCTGGATCGCCACGCTGACGTCCCCTGGCTTCCCCGACCCCTCAATGCCAATGTTCAGACGCAGCGGATTCGAAGGCGCCGTTGAGTTCGCGGGCAACACCGTAGCGGCGCCTCCGGCCGTGGGCGTTTCGATGACCGCTGCGGGCGGAGCCGTGGGTGGCACGGGCGCCGGCGCGGGCTGCGCCGAGAGGCTGACGAGACCCAGGAGCAGAACACTCCAAACGACGCGGCACCCCCTCGTCCAGAAAGTCCGACTGCGACCGGACGTGTACGCGGCGGCGATCACAGGTCCTCCTGCGACTCATCCAAACGGGCCAGGAGTTGAATCTGGCCCTGAGTGACTCCAATCAAAAATTTTCGATCCTCGTAACCGGCGACGACCAGGTACTGGCGATTGCCGAGCGACCGACTCTCCTCGATGACGATCTTGCGTTCGGCGCGCGTCGGCAACAGGCCTCCCGGACCACGACGCTTCAGGACGATCCAAATTCCAGTTCCAGCCAACAGCAAGGCCGCGACCAGCAGGGTCCAGGATTGTCCACTCCCCTTCTCCTTCTCCTCCGTTTGGACCGGACGCTCAAGAGAACCCTGCGGATAGATCACGGTGCCAGGGGTCCGTGGATCTGCCGGTTCCGCATTCGCTGCGCTCATCGGCTGCGCCGTCTCCAAAACGGCGCAGCCGACTACCACTAGCAGCCAGCGGGTGACGCTGGTAAAGGGTGAAAGCAGATGCCTCATCAAGAACAGAACTCCCACCTTAGCGGCTCCCGTGCCAGTGCCATCATTGCATATATAAATACATAACATATAGACACTTAAACAATACGTCGTTCGATCGTGAGGACAATCCCGCCCCTTCGCGCCGGAGGCTGCCGCGGAGGGGCAATATTTGCCGTCCCCTCAAACGCAAAGCGCCCGCAGCACAGGCTGCGGGCGCTTGGACCTAAAAACCGATATTCAACCGCGGATCCCGCGGCCGCGCATGCGCGCCAAGCCAACGAAGTCGTAGGGTTCTAGTTGGAGGTGGCCTCGATGAGGCCGCGACGGGACCCACCGGTCTCGCCTCCGTTGCCCGATTTCTTCACGCAACGCCAATCCCCGCGGGGTCGGCGACCCCACCTCCAAACGACATCGACCTTGGTTCGCGCTAAGGTAGCGGTTCCGTTGGAGGCGGCCTCGATGAGGCCACGACGGGACCGACCAGTCCCGCCTCCGGTGACCGATTTCTTCAGGCAACGCCAATCCCCGCGGGGTCGGCGACCCCACCACCAACCGACATCGACCTTGGTTCGCGCTAAGGCAGCGCTTCCGTTGGAGGTGGCCTCGACGAGGCCGCGACGGGACCGACCGGTC
>JAEUGZ010000267.1 GCA_016794725.1 Opitutaceae bacterium
GATGAAAAACCGTCGGCGGCGTTCCGTTTTCAACGAACCGTCACCGGAGCCCTCACCGTGCAGGCGATCCAGAACGGCCGCGTGGCCCTCCGATTCGCGAGCGGACGCCGGGCCGAGGCCGTGGCCACGGCCGTACCCGCGCCGATGGCGGTGGACGGGCCGTGGCAGCTTCAGTTTCCCCGGGACCGCGGCGCGCCCGACTCGCTCACCCTCCCGAAACTCCAGTCGTGGTCCAAGCACCCCAACGCCGGTGTCGCCCACTTTTCCGGAACCGCAACCTACTGCACCTCCTTCGACATCGATGCCGGGCTCCTGCGCCCGCATCGTCGCTTGGAGCTGGACCTTGGCACTGTCAAGAACGTGGCCGAGGTCACAGTGAACGGCCAGAAACTTGGCATCCTGTGGAAGCCGCCCTTCTGTATCGACATCACGGACACAATCAATGGCGGCCGCAATCGACTGGAGGTTCGGGTGACCAACCTCTGGCCCAACCGCCTGATCGGCGATGAACACAAGGACCCCGACAGCGAGTGGCTCGATACGAGATTGAAGCGTTGGCCGGACTGGCTGCTGGCCGGAAAGCCGAGCCCCTCGGGACGGCTCACGTTTTCGACGAGGCGCCACTGGAAGAAAAGCGATGCCTTGCTGCCGTCCGGACTCCTCGGCCCGGTCACCCTGCACTTCGTCGACGAGGTTCCCGTTTCCCTTTCGCCCTAACCCCCTCCCCATGTCCCGTCTTTCCACCCTGCTGGTTCTGCTGCTCCTGACCTTCACCGCAGCGCGCGCCGTTGACCCCCTGGAGCAGGGCTTCTTCACACCATCGGACGAGGTCCGTCCCAAGGTCTGGTGGCACTGGATGAATGGAAGCGTCACGAAGGAGGGTATCCGCGCCGATCTGGAGGACATGAAGCGGGTCGGCATCGGCGGGGTGCAATTGCTCGACATCGCTCCCGGATTCACCCGGGAAACCCTATTCCCCGCCGGACCGGTCCGCTGGGGCAGCGACGCGTGGCACGATCACCTGCAATACGCCCTGCGGACCGCCGCGGACCTGGGTCTCACCTTCGGACTGCACAACTGCGCCGGCTGGTCGGAGAGCGGCGGCCCGTGGGTGACGCCGGAGGACTCGATGAAGAAAGTCGTGTGGACGGAAACGTCGCTCGCCAGCGGACACGCGGGTCGAGTCAGCCTACCCCGGCCCACGGCTCACTTCGACTTCTACCGCGATGTCGCCGTCCTCGCCGTGCCCACCGACCCGGAAACGCCGCTCGACCGGCCTGCGCTCACCTCCTCCACACCGCTGCCCGAACTCGAGCGGCTGATCGATGGCCGCAGCGATCCGGACGGTTGCGTTGCATTTCCGAAAGGAACCGAAAATCTCACCCTGACCCTCTCCTTCCCGGGTTCCACCGAGCGGCGGTTGCTCACACTCCGCGCCCCCTATCAGCGAGGAGCGGACGTGAGGCTGGGCGGCGACCTGCAGGTCTCGGACGATGGCGTCACCTACCGCACCCTGCGGTCCTTCGGTTTTCCCGGCACACTCTTCGCGCACAAGGGATACATTGGAAGCGACCTGATCCTCACCGTCCCGTTTGCTCCCACCTCGGCCCGCTTCTACCGGATTGCGCTCAAGGGTCAGCTCAGTCCCAACACCCTCGCGGAAGTGAGCCTGTCTCGCAGCTATCGGATCGAAAACTACCAGAGCAAAACCCTGACCAGCCCGCTCGGTTCGCTCCTTCCCCCGTCCGGACTGGCCGCCACCGATCCCGCGGCCATCCCGCTTGACCAAGTCATCGACCTCTCCGCGCGCCTCGCCTCCGACGGCTCGCTCAGCTGGGACGCCCCGCCGGGACGTTGGACCCTCTTGCGTATCGGATACACCACCACCGGACTCCCCAATCATCCGTCACAGGACGAAGGCACCGGTCTTGAGGTGGACAAAATGAACCCGGCCGCCCTTCGGCGTCACTGGGACGCCGCGCTCGGACGTATCCTCCGCGAGGCCGGTCCGCTCGTGGGCAAGACCCTCACCAGCGTCCTGTCCGACAGCTGGGAGGCGGCCCAGCAGAACTGGACTGCGGATGTCCCGGCCGAAGTCCAAACGCGCCGCGGCTATGCATCACTCGCCTTTCTTCCCGTCCTGACCGGTCGCGTGGTAGGTTCGCTGGCGGACTCCGAAGGGTTCCTCGACGACTTCCGGCGCACCTGCAGCGACCTCATCACCACCCACTACTTCGGCGAAATGCGTCGCCTGGCCGAGCAGGCCGGACTGACCTACTACGGCGAGTCGTACGGAGGAAAAACCTACAACGAATACCAGGCTGGCCTCAACGTCGGGGTCAACATGGCTGAATTTTGGTTCTGGCGCGACCGCAGCAAATTCAACGTCGGAGGCCTCAAGGCGCGCGCCTCCATCGCCCACGTCCGCGGCAGCACCCTGATGGCCGCCGAGTCTTTCACCGCCACCCAGACGGAGGCAGGATGGGCCGCCAACCCCGCTCTGCTCAAACCGGTGGGAGACCTGGCCTTCAGCCAGGGTCTGAACCAGATCTTCCTTCACTCCTACGTCCACCAACCCTACGCCCACCTCATGCCGGGTTTCACCGTCGGATCGTCCGGCAGCAACTTCAACCGGCTCAACACCTGGTGGCCGCGCGCCGGTGCCTGGCTGGACTACCTCGCGCGCTGCCAGTTCCTGCTGCGCCAGGGTCGGTTTGTCGCCGACGTCCTGCTGGTGAAACACCCGGGTACGGGAAGTTTTCAGTCCGACCGGTTTCCGGTCATGCCGTCTGGATACGACTTCGACGAGACCGACCCGTCCACGCTGGTCGGCGCTACGGTCGAACAGGGACGCATCCGCCTCGCCAGCGGCGCCACCTATCGCCTTCTCGTGTTTCCAGCCGTTTGGCAGGCGGACCTCGCATTCCTCCGCCAGCTCGAAGTGCTCGTGACCCAGGGAGCCAGCGTGGTCGGGCCCCCGCCGTACACCCCACTTGGCCGGCTCACCGCCGGGAAGGCGGCGGAGTGGAAGCAGCAGGTGGATCGGATTTGGGGCTCTGCCCGCGTGCTCCGATCCGGCACCCTCGCGTCCACCCTGGCCGCGCTCCACTGCGAGCCGGATTGCACGTTCACGTTTCAGGCCGGGACGGAACCGGTTCGTTTCCTGCACCGGACGTGGAACGAGGGCGACCTTTACTTTCTCTCCACGACCGGGGACAAACCCACGCGTTTTGTCGCCGACTTCCGTATCGGTGACCGGGCGCCCGAATTCTGGGACCCCATCACCGGCGCGGTGACGCCCGCCCCGGCCTTTCGCCAGGCGAACGGTCGCACTCAGATCGATCTGACGTTGGGTGACGCCGGTTCCGTGTTTGTGGTCTTTCGCAAACCCACCCCCTCGCTCCACCCCGTCCGTTTCGCCGATGCGCACCAGCGTCCCCTCTGGCTCGCGGACGCGGTGAAAGCCACCCGCAGTGGAGTGTACGTGGATGCAGCCACCGATGCGGTGCGTGTGACCTGGAGCGACGGCCGGGAGCAAACGATCCGTTTCGGCTCGGCACCGGTGGAGGTGCCCATCGAAACACCCTGGAGTGTGGATGCCGAAACCCCGTTCGGTGAACGCTCCCATCACAAGTTCACCACCCTTCGCGCCTGGACGGACGAACCGGTGCCGCTCAAGTCCTTTTCCGGAACGGCAATTTATCGCACCGAATTTGTGCTGCCGGAGTTGCCGGCCGCGGTGAAGTCAAACTTGCTCCTCGATCTGGGTGACGTCCGCGACCTGGCCCATGTCACCCTCAACGGAACATCGCTCGGAACGCTCTGGACTCCGCCCTTTGTCGTCGACGCCACCGCCGCCCTGCGCCCGGGGCGCAACACCCTCGTGGTCGAAGTGCGAAACCGATGGGTCAACCGCCTGATGGCGGATCACGCCCTGCCTCCAGACGTGGAGTACCAGCAAAAACTGAAGAATGCACCGAGCTGGGGCATCATCGCGCGTTTCCCGGAATGGATGCTCGACCGCGATCGCGTCAATCAACGCGCCCGCCGGACCTTCACGACCTATCAAACGCACTACAAGCCCGGCGACACGCCTCCCGTCTCGGGCCTGCTGGGACCGGTCAAGGTGCGCGGATTTGCTCCGCTCAACCTCGCCCCACGCTAGGCGACCGAGCGCCGGTGGCGCCCGCGGCTGACGGGACTCGGGGCTGCAAACACCGGAGGAGCGCGACTTATCCCTTGGCGCCGACGCGGGTTCGCGCAAACCTTGGGGTCACCCATGCGACTCCCGGTCTTCGTCGTATCCCTGCTCATGATTTTTCAGGCCTGTACCACCGCGGCGGCCCGGGAGGCACTGAACTTCAATCCGGACTGGCGCTTCCTTCGTTCCGACCCGGCCGGCGCCGAGGCGCCCGCCTTTGACGACCGGCCTTGGGTGACCGTTTCCGCGCCCCACACTTACAATGACGGCGACACCTTCGACGATTTCTCCCTGCCCGGCCATCGCGGCGAGCAGAACCAGTGGAGCGGACGCACCTGGTATCGCAAACATTTCGCCACCCCTCAGGACTGGAGCGCGCGCAAGGTGTTCATCGAATTCGAGGCCGTCCGGCAAATTGCCGAGGTCTATGTCAATGGACACAAGCTCGGCACCGCCAAGAGCGGGTTCACGCCGTTCGGTTTTGACCTGACTCCACACCTCAACTTTGGCGGCGACAACGTTATCGCCGTCTGCGTCGACAACCGCTTCCAGAAAGACCCGTGGGACCCGAAGCCCACCGCCCCCGGTACGGTTTCTCCGAATCTGGCGGAGCTCTCCAAACGGCTGATGGAGCAAATCCCCGACACCCTGGAGGCCCTTCAGGCCGATCAGATCCCGTGGAACAACCCGCACTGGCATCCGGCTCACGGAGGCATCTATCGCAATGTGCGTCTCATCGTGACCGATCCGCTGCACGTCACCCTGCCGCTTTACAGTTTTCTCCAAACGGAAGGGCCCTACGTCTATGCGACTGCCGTTTCGTCCGAACGGGCCGACATTGGAATCGATGTGCCGCTCAAGAATGACCATGGCGCCACCCGTGCATACCGCCTAGCGGTCACACTCCGCGATGCCGACGGCACGGTGGTGCGAAAACTCGAGCAAACCGGCAGTCTCCCGGCCGGGCTGACCGGACGGCATCACTTCACCTGCACCCTCAATCAACCGCGTCGCTGGGAACCGGGGTATCCCCACGTTTACCGCGTGGCGATCGCCGTCGAGGTGAACGGACAAACAGTGGACACCACCGAGCTTCCCCTGGGGCTGCGTTCGGTCCGCTGGGAGGCGACCACCGGACTTTGGATCAACGAAGCCCACACCAAGCTTCACGGCTGGGGACAGAAGGCCACGAGTGAGTGGCCCGGCCTCGGAGCCGCCCAACCCGACTGGTTACAGGCCTACACCCTGCGATTGATGCACGAGGCGGGCGGGAACTTCGTGCGTTGGGGCCACGTCGCCGCCGGCCCGGCCCAGATCGCGGCAGGCGACGCCCTGGGTCTGGTCACGCTCCAGCCCGGGGTGGACGGAGAACATGACACGCGGGGAGGAGCCTGGGCGCTGCGGGTCGCCACCTTTCGCGACGCCATTGTCTATTTCCGCAATCATCCCTCGATCCTGATCTGGGAGGGCGGCAACCAGAAAGTCAGCCGTGAACACGCCGCCGAGCTGCGGGCGGTCATGGACAAGTTCGATCCGCATGGCAAACGGGCCTACGCCCACCGTCGCGCCGATGCCATCACCGCCGAGTTCATGGATGTCGGCGTCGGCACGGAGGGAGGACGGGAGATCGCCCACTTGCCCGTCGTCGAGGGAGAATACAACCGCGAGGAATCACCCCGTCGCGTTTGGGATGATGCCTCGCCGCCGCGCTTTGGTTATCCGGAGGCGAAGGGACAGACCTACCAGCTGACTTCCGAACAGTTCGCGGTGAATCAAGTGAAGCACTACGTCACCAAGCTGGGCGCGCCGGAACACGCTGGCGGCGCCAACTGGATCTTCTCCGACAGCACCAGCGGAGGCCGGGTTGCCGTGGAAGTGGCCCGCGCCAGCGGTGAGGTCGATGGCGTGCGCCTGCCCAAGGAAGCCTATGCCGTGTGCCAGGTCATGTTCACTTACACGCCGCGCGCGCACGTCGTCGGCCACTGGACCTATCCCGCGGGCACACGCAAGGCGGTCTATGTCGTGGCGAACACCGGCGGCGACGTGGAGCTTTTCCGCAACGGCCGTTCGCTCGGCCGGGTCCGGCCCGAGAACCGATTCCTCTACACCTTCCCCGATGTCAGCTTCGAGCCCGGTGAACTCAAGGCCGTGGCCTACGATCCGACGGGCGCCGCGGTTGCCACCACGGTCAAACGCACGACCGGACCGGCGGTGGCATTGAAAGTCACTTCATTGACCGGGCCCGACGGGTGGCGCGCCGACGGCGCCGACGTCGCCCTGTTCGACATCGAGGCGGTGGATGCCGAGGGTCAGCGCGTCCCGACCGTCGAGCCGCAGGTCCAGTTCACGCTCACCGGTCCGGCGGTGTGGCGGGGCGGCTACAACAGCGGCCGCGAAGGATCGATCCTCCAGACCACGCTGGCCCTGGAAGCCGGCATCAACCGGGTCGCCCTGCGCAGCACCCGCACCGCGGGTGAGGTCACGCTCGTCGCCGCGAGCTCCGGTTTGCAGTCCGCCACGCACCGCCTGGCCTCCCGTCCGGTCGATCCGCTCGTCGCGCCGGCCTGGCCCGCCTTCCCGCTGCCATCCGCGATCCTCCGCCAGCCGGCCCATCTCGCCCCAAAGGCGGGAGGTCCCGCCGGGCCCAAGCCGGGACACGCGGGCCGCTTCGTCAAGACCTTAAACTACACGGGGCCCAGCGCCTACCTCGTCCACGTCGAAACCGGCGCACGCGACGGGCGCAACGCCTTTGTCGACATCGATTCCCCCCTGAAGGACCTGCCCGCCTCGCTGGTTGGAGCCGACTGGGTCCAGGTCGCCCAGCGAGATGCCTTTTACCACGCGGTCGACCTCATGGAACTCACCGTCCTGGGTGGCACCCGCATCACCCTCGCCCACGACGATCGCCTTCCCCGCCCGCCGTGGTTGCTCAAGGACTACACTCCGACCTCGCAGACCCTGATGGTTGCGGGACGCTCGATGACGCTCTTCACGCGCACGCTGGCGCAGGAGACCGGAGTGACGTTCGGACCGAATACCGAGGACGCCACCCGCACCGAGGGCAACATGTACCTCGTTTTCGTCTCGACCGCCACGCCTCAGTAAAACCCCCCCACTCTCCCCATGTCACCCTTCCTCCGTTGCCTGTCCTGCCTTGGCCTTTGCCTCATGTTGTTCCTTCCCTCCACCCGTGCGGCCAATCCCCGCCCGCCCGCCCGCGGCAAGGTGATCATTGATCGCACCTCCTTTCCATGGGAGTCCCAGCAGGTGCAGGAGCCGTGCATCCTGCCCAACCCCAAGGATCCGACCCGCCTGGTCATGTTCTATTCGGGCGTCCCGGCCGCGAATCGGAGAACCTGTTACATTGGCAAGGCTTGGGCCCTGAAGTCGGATCCTATGACCTGGCACCAGGACCCCGACAATCCCGTCCTCATTCCCGCCCCCGGCAACTGGGACTCCGGCAGCATCCGGCTCGACGCCGTGCTCTACCTTCCGGAGGAGGATGCGTACTACCTGTACTACTCGGGCACCACCAGCGTGGTCCAGGACCAGATCGGTCTCGCGATCTGTCCGGCCGGAGCGGACGGCTACTCCGGGATCTCCACCACGACCATTCGCCGGCACGGCAACCAGCCCGTGCTCGCACCGGAGCCGGCCGCCCCTTACTTCGAGAATATGGCCTCCCAGGCCGCGGTCTGGCGGGAGTGGAACGCCACCGAGAAACAATGGGACTGGACGCTGTACTATTCGTACCGGGGCAAGGACGGGACCCTGCCGGGCATCCGCCTCGCCACGTCCCGCGACGGCAAGACCTGGACCCGCCAGTTTAACGACAAGGACCCTCGCGGCATGGGCCAGATCTTCGAGTCAACCCCCGACGCCTACTACGAATGGCACCAGGTGTTCAAGATCGACGACACCTACCTCCTCTCCATCGAGGTGGGCATCTCACGCGGCAAACGGTGGCGTCCGGTCATCGCCGTGAGCAAACACCCGCGCCAGGGATGGCGGCAGACCAACGTCGACACCTTGCTGCAGACCAAGTGGGAGGGACTCTACCGCGACGACACCATCTACCACGTAGCCACCCCGGCGTTCTACTCGATCGAGGACAAATGGTACCTCTACACCCAGGCCTGCCCCCTGCCGGCCAACGGCAACTACATTGACGGGCATTGGGACATGTGGGGGTTCCCCTGCGATCAGATCCTTCCCACGTTGCCCGGATTTGCCGGCATCCCCAGCCCCGGTCACGCACCCGACCCGGGCATCCGGGTGGGCATTGTCGGACTCGACACCTCCCATGCGGTGGCGTTCACGCAGGCCCTGAATTCGGGACCCAAGAATCCGGCGGACGTCCCCCGGCTGGCGGGTGCGCGCGTCGTGGCTGCCGTGGCGCAGGGCAGCCGTGACATCGAGAGCAGCACCCGCCGCGTGCCCGAGTACACCCAGAAGGTGAAGGCGCAGGGCGTCGAAGTGGTCCCCACACTCGCCGACCTGCTTCCGCGCGTGGATGCCGTGCTGCTGGAATCCAACGATGGACGCGTGCACCTGGAACAACTCCTTCCGATCCTGCAGACCGGCAAACCCGTCTTCGTCGACAAGCCCATCGCGGGCTCACTCGTGGATACAGTTCGCATCCTCGACGCCGCACGCCAGGCCAAGGTGCCGCTCTTCTGTTCGTCCTCCCTCCGATTCACACCCGCCACCCAGGCCGTGCGGAACGGATCCCTCGGCCGGGTGTCACGCGTGGAAACCTACAGTCCGGCCCACCTTGAACCCCATCACCCCGACCTTTATTGGTACGGCGTGCACGGCTGCGAAAGCCTCTTCACCGTACTGGGAACCGGCTGCGAATCAGTGCGTCGCACCACGACGTCGGACGGCTTGATCGAGGTGGTGGGTACCTGGAGCGGCGGTCGCGTGGGAATCTTCCGTCAGGAAAACGGCAAGGACCGCAAAGGATATGGCGGCATCGCCACCGGAGAAAAAGGCACCGCAGCCGTCGGCGGATACGAAGGCTACGACGCGCTGCTCGGCGCCATTGTCGACATGTTCCGCACGGGCAAAGTGCCGGTTTCCCCGGACGAGACGCTTGAGCTGTATGCGTTCATGGAAGCGGCCGATGAGAGCGCCCGGAGGGGCGGCGCGGAAGTCACCTTGAAGGAAGTCCTCGCCAAGGCCCGCGCCGCGGTGGCCGCGCGGCCCTGACGTCGATCAACTTTGGTTGTCCTCGTTTGAAACGCCTCCTCTTCACAGGGGAGTCGTGCCTGTCATGGATCCATCCTCACCTTTGACGGATTTCGATGCTGCTGCGATCGGCGAGACAGCCGACCTGTCGGTCTCCGGATTGACCGGTCAGTTCCAGGTCAACCGCAGCAGCGACACCGCCTGGCGCGGTAGAGCGAAGACACCGGAGCAGGTCCCCTCCTTGACCGGCACGGTGGCCGGCTCCGCACTCAAGGCCGTCAGCATTCCGGCCTTTTCGAGTTCGGCATACTGGGCGACTGAGGGGGCGACCGGAGAACCGAGCCTGAGCCAGGCCGCGTAGGAGTTGCTGTGCTGCTGGTCAATGCGCAGGTGTTCCAGTCGCACGGATCCCAGTTCCCGAGGCAGGCCTGAAATGGCGAACTCCACCGCTGCATCCGGACCGGGAAGATCATCGTCGTGATAGTGCCAGACCATGACGGTCACCGACCGGTCATCCCGGGACGCCAGCACCCCGACGTCCGCTTCCGCCCGGACCCCGTCCTGGACCATCCGGTCCAGCGGGAGCTGATTCGTACTCGTAGCTTCAATACGCTGACGGCCCATGCGGGCGTACATGCGGAAGACATTGAGCACGGACATGGCCAGCCCGTTTGACGCCACCTGCCGGAAGCCGGCGAAGTAAGGCTGGTCCTCGAAGGTGAAGGCCCATGTCACCGCGCCTTCCAAATTGATGCCGTGACGAGCCGCGAGGTCATGCTTGCGAGCAAACACCGCCGCGGTGTAGCTCGAGTACATCGTACCATTGCGGTAGGCCATCTGGGGACCCTGGCAGGCGGCGCAGCCCTCGGGATCCGATTCGCCGATGATGACTGGAATGCCTTTCAGCTCCGGGTAGGAAGCGAGGGTGGTGAACGCGGTGTCGATGGTTTTCAGCTGCGCACTGATCCCCATCCGGACATGGCCGTCGACAGTGGTCGGCGATCCCTTGGCGTGAAACGCCACAAAATCGAGCGGGGTACCTTTCTGACCCGTCGCGTAGTTGGTGCCGTGCAGGCAGTGCTCCAGAAAGTCCTTCATGAACTGCCCGCCGTGCCCCGCGGTGTGGGGTCCGCCCACTCGTGCCGCCGGAAATGCCCGCCGCACTCCCGCAATGGCGTGATCGTGGAGGCGGCGAAAGTCTTCGGCGCTACCGCCCCAGTAGCCATTGGGCTGGTTGTTCGCCTCGTTCCAGACCTCCCACCACCAGTGCGAGACCTCTTCGGCTCCGTAACGCTCCACCGCATGCAGGGCCCATCGGTACGCCAATTCCTCCCATTTCACATAATCCTTCGGCGGCTGGGTCCAACCGGTGTAGATCAGATTGTAGGGCATCCCCGGCCGCCACTCGTGACGGTAGGGCTGAGGCTTCGTCGACATGGCTTCAGGCATGAAGCCGATCTGGACCAGCGGCCGCACCCCGCGCTGAAGGTAGCTGTCAAAAATGCGGTCAATGCCCCGCCAGTCATACACCGGACGGCCCTCGGCATCCTCGGTGTAGGCATTGGTCGATCCCCACTTCAGCGCCGGCGTGCCGTCGCCCGACGTCAGGAGATTGTGGGCTCGAAAGTACACCTGCTTCGGCGCCAGTTCGCCCAGCTGTCCGAGCAGCTTCTGGCCATCCTTCATGGTGGCATAGTTGGGCTCGTCCGCGCCGAAGTAGCGCCAGATCCGCCTCAGTTCGCCTTGGGATTTCGCAGCGTCGACCGTGACACGGACGGGAAAAGGAGTCGAACGGGACGCCGGGATTTGGGCGCGCAGAGCCGCCGAAAAGGCGAGGAGGCACAGCAGAAGATGGGGTGACTTCATGAGGTACCCGCCGAGCCGAACAGAGACCGCTCGACCGCGCGAATCCGATCGGGTCGGTCCGTCCGATTCTGCTCCCTCGCACTCCGGTCCGTGTTCGGATCGAGGAAACGGGCACCAGCGCGTTCACGGCCGCCGCCTCCCGGATCCAACGGTGCCTGTCCCTTCAACACTGACCTGCGGGCCGCGATGCGTCAGCGCGACGGAGGCCATTTTTTCGAGTGCGTTCCATGCCGCGAACCGACAAACCTGAAAGTCCGCCATGCCCAACCCTGACCACCCCTCCTGCGTCGCCATCATTGGCGGCGGCCTCATTGGTTCAAGCTGGGCCGCCCACTACCTGGGGCGTGGCCTGGACGTCGCGGTCAGCGATCCCGCTCCGGGTGCGGAAGGCCGGGTGCGCGCTTATGTCGAACGGGTCTGGCCTGTGGTCAGCCAGCTAGGCCTGGCACCGGGTGCCTCGCTGGATCGTCTGC
>JAEUGZ010000226.1 GCA_016794725.1 Opitutaceae bacterium
GACCGCTCGCCACGCTGACGGTGGCGGTCTTGTTCGGCGTGATGCCGACGCTGATGTCCTTGGGGAGGGGAGTCAGGGACAGATTCGCCGAGGTCGCGCCGGCCGGAATGGTCAGGGACGCGGGCAGGCTCCGGTAGTCGATTCCCGGCAGGGCCGAGCCGCCGACCTCAAAATAGACGGTGAGCGGTGCCGTGGTTGGCCCCGTGCGCGTCACCGTGAAGATGGCCGGCTGGGCGCTCAGGGTGTCGGTCGTGGATACACTCGCTGCAACAGAAACCGTCGGCGGATTGTCGGTGGTGAGGTCGTAGAGTTCGACCAGGGCCAATCCAGTTGAGTTGGCCACGCCGCTCACTTGAACGCTGTAGCTGCCGGGTGGCAGGTCGACGATCAAGGCGGCGTCGCGCGAACCGCTGGTGAACGCAAAGGCGCCGGCCCGGGTTGAGGCGGCGGACAGGGCGGCGGCGCTCCCCGAGCTCCAGTTGTCGTTGCCGGCGATTGTGATGCTCTCGCTGTTGAGCACGGAGATGGTCGGATCGGCCAGCACACCGGTCAGACCAAAGGCGCTCAACGCGGGACCCGCGGCGCGAACCAGAAGCTTGCGGGCCGCATTGCCGGGAGCCACGACTACGCCCGAAATCAGGATATTTCCCCCGGTGCCCACGACCGAGCGGGTCGACAGATTGATCAGGCGGGCCGGGCCGCTGACGTCGTACACTTCGAGCAGAGCCAGTCCGGTATTGGAAGTGCCCACGCCCGTGACCTGCGCCGTGTAGCTGCCCGCCGGCAGGGTGGCGATCAGGGCGGCGTCGCGGCTGCCGCTGGTGAAGGGGAAGGCGCCGACCGTGGTGAACGTCGTGGCTCCGCCGATGCTGGCCGTCGTCCAATTGTCATTGTTCGCGATCGACTTGCCCGTGCTGTCGAACACTTCGACGCGAGGATTGTTCAGCAGCCCGTTCAGCCCGAACGTGCTCAGCGAGGGACCTGCCGCGCGGATCAGGACCTGCTTGGGCTCACCGGCCTCCACCACGAATCCGATGATGGGAGCGCTGGCCCCGGTACCCACCTGGGTCCGGGTGGAGAGATTGGCGATGCGCTGCGCGTGAAGAGGAGAAAGGAGCGCCACGGACAGGATGACCGGGAGTAGGATCTGGCGTACGAACGTATTCATCTTTTTCACTACCAAGCGAAGGGTGGAGGGCCGGACACGAAAGGAGCGGGAGGACGAAGGGTCCGGAAGGCCGGAAGGACCGAACGAGGAAACTGGACGGGATCAAATGCCGGGTCCAGTGCCGGACTGCGAAGCTTGTGTAAAACGGCCACCGCGTGATGGGACCGATCCCGCGAGCCCCGCTGGCCGGGGTCAATCCCGTTGTGGCCCTTGCGAACGAGTACCGGCCCGGCTCCGGTGGCCAAACCGGGATTTTCCTGATGAGCAATGAATTGCCAGCCGGTGCTGATGTAGGCGTCTTGCCTTAAGGGGCTGTATCCACTGGCGTTTGGATACCGTCTGTGACTGGCACGTGGAGGTGGTGAAAGAGAAAGGCGCGAAGAAGCTCGCCGGCGTTACCGGTTGCGCGGGGCTCGGCCTGTCCGAAAAAAGTGGTCACGGGAATTCCCACTTCCCGGCAGCGGCGCTCGATCGCGCGGGAGTGGTCGGGATGGTGCAGGTAGTGGCTGCGATTCGAAACCGTGCCGTCAGGGTGTTGGTTGACCAGCCACACCGGCGGATCATCCGGGGAGGCGAGTTGCAGCATGCTCAGGTCGGCCAGCAGCCGTTTGCCGTCCGCGGTATCGAGATCTTCAATCTGGGCGACGTGATAGAAAGCGGCGGTTTCCCGGTCCGGATTGCCGCCGGACCAGGCAGGGTCATTGGGGCCGACCACGGAATCCCATTCTTTCAAATTGTAGGTGGCTTGCGTATTGGAGGCGGCGACGGCCACGATTCGGGAGGACTCCCGGAGGACCGGATCAAACTGGGCGGGATCGGCGAGGTCGGGATGGAACGCGATCCAAAGCGAGGCACCGGCGCCGGCGGAGGAACCGTAGCAGGCGATTCTCATCGGATCGATGCGGTACGTTGCGGCGTGATGGCGCACGAACTGGATGGAACGGGCGCAGTCACGAAGGATCTCCTGGATGGGGGCCTCGGTCAGAAACCGATAGTCGACCGACATGACGGCGACCCCGCGGGCGAGGCAGTTTCGGATGAGGGAGGACTCGACGGAGTCGCGGCTGCCGGTCCGGAAGCCGCCGCCATGGAAAAAAACAACGAGTGGGGCGGGCGCGTCACTCCGAGCCGACCAGAGGTCGAGTATCTGCGCCGGATGAGGTCCGTAGGACACCGCGGCAAACGTGGGCTCCGGACGGTCGGCTTTGCCGGCGGGCCTGGGGCTTCGGGATTGCCGCCGCCCCTGGGCGTAGGCGACGGCTTCCTCACGGGTGAGCACTCCGTCGCGATTGGCGTCGGCCGCGGGATAACGTCGCAATATCTCGGCTAGCTGCTCGGCTTCAGTTGCCGCCTGGGATAGGGCTGTCGAAAGAAGGAGGGCGAGGGCGAAGGTCGAGAACGAGGTCCCCAGCTTCTGGCGGAGTGCGCACATGCTCCGCCCATCTGACCTGGGCCACTCGCGACCGTCAATTCCCGACGCCCCGGGAGACGGCTCGCCCTTCGATCACGGGCTCAGGCGACGCAAAGGGGCTCCGCGGCAGGGGTGGCAGCGGAGCCCGGGCGGAGGCCCGTGTCCGGACTAGTGGGTGAAGGCGGGGAGCTTGACGATTTTGCCGCCCTTGAGGGCTGACTCGTGGGCGCAGAGTCCGACGCAGGTCCAGTTGGCGGACTGCTTTGCGTTCGGATAGGGTTCGCGACCCTCCACCAAGGCGGAGAGGAATTCGTGGGCGAGGTGCGGATGGGATCCTCCGTGACCGGCGCCCTGGGTGAAGCTCAGGTGTGTCTTCTTGCCCAAGTCGTAGACACCCTTCGTGGTGAAAGGCCGGATCCCGGCCGGCAGCCGCTTGGCGTAGTCCGGAACTTTCACCTTCTTGGGAATCTTTTGCTCTGGCAGCTTGGCGGTGTGCAGCACGTGAGGCTCGTGCTCGACCAGGGTCCACTCGAAGGACTTCTTGGAGCCGTAGACATCGATGCTCTCGCGGTACTGACGGGCCGTGTCAAAGAGCGAGCGGATGATGCGGGCGGTCAGGTCACTGTCCTTCAATTTGACGTGGGCGGTTTCCACGGCGAACGGGGAATTGTACTGCTTGATCAATTCGGGCCGGATCGTGCCGGAGCCGAAACACGAGACATACTCGGCCGCGGCATTGGTCAGCGCGAGCATGGGGCCCACACAGTGCGTGGCATACCACATCGGCGGAAGCCCGGGCCAGTAGTTGGGCCAGCCGTCCATGTCCTGCTGGTGACTGGCCTGCAGAAACTGGATGCGGCCGAGCTCGCCCTGGTCGTAGAGCTCTTTAACGTAGAGGTATTCCCGGGCATAGACGACGGTTTCCATCATCATGTAACGGAGCCCGGTTTTCCGGGTGAGCTCGACGATGGTCCGGCAGTCCGCGATCGATGTTGCCATCGGCACCGTGCAGGCCACGTGTTTGCCCGCCTTCAGGGCCGCGATGGATTGCGCCGCATGGTCCGGGATCGGCGTGTTGATGTGCACGGCATCGATTTCCGGATCGCGCAGCAGCTCGGCGTAATCCGTGTACCCTTTGGGAATGCCGAAAGCCTTTTGCAGCGAAGCCAGCTTCTTGGGATCGCGCTGGCACACCGCGACCAGGTTCGCGTGGGGGTGTGCCTGGTAGATGGGAATGAACTCGGCGCCGAAGCCCAGTCCAACAATGGCGATGTTGATTTTTTTGCTCATGAGAGTGCGACGATGAGGTGGGGGGAAAGACGATTAGGGAAGCGGACCGCTGGTGCGGAGGTAGGCGATGAGATCGGCCACATCGGGTTCGGTCAATGAGCCCAGGAGACCAGGCGGCATCAGCGATGCTTCCACGCGGTTCATGGACTTGATGGCGTCCTTGGAAAGCGTCACCGACTCGGCCTGGTTGACCAGCGTCAGTGCGCTCGGTGTTTCGCGCTGGGCGATGCCGGCGGCGACGCGGCCGTCCTTCATTTCTACGGTCACCAGCTGATAGTCGCGACCGATGTCCGCGTTGGGATCGATGATGTTGCGCAGAATGTAGTCGAGATCGGCCCGGTTTGATCCGGTCAGTTCCGGTCCGACGCCGCGTCCATCCGCGTAGAGCACGTGGCAGGGAGCGCAGGTGGCGAGGAAGATCTGGCGTCCCCGCTTCAGATCAGCGGCATCCAGGCGTTTCGGAGTCAGTTCGGCCTTGAGGCGGGCGATCTCCGCCGCGCTGCTTTCGGCGGTGTCACGGCTGATGCCCCAGACTTCAGCGAGCATCTGGTCGAGTTCGGGTTCCTTGTGCAGACGGATCTGGCGGGCGAGGGAGGCATCGACGTCCGAACGGGCCAGGCGGCCTGACTTCACGGCCTCAAGCAACGAGCGCGCATAGGTGGGACGTGCGGCAAGCACGGAGGTGGCGGCGCGTTTTTCCTCCGGGGTGAACGAGGCGAAGACGTCGAGGATGGCCTCGGGGGTCGCAGGCACGTCATAGGCGGAAAGTCCCTTGAGGGCTGCAAGTCGCAGTCCCGGTTCGGTGAGCAGGCGATGGTAAATGGGCGCGAGCTGGAAGTTCTGGGTTTCGAGCATGACCTGGAGGGCGGCTTTGCGCGCCACGAGCGGTGCGAAGGGGTCTGTCGCCACGGCGGCTTTCTTCCACGCGAGATTGCGGTCGCCAAAGCGGACGGTCAGCGCATCGGCCTGGGCGATGATGTCGGCTTCCGGACTGAGGCTGAGCTGCGCATAGGCCTTGGCCCACGACTCCGGCGCCTTCAGGTTGGTCTTGCCCTCGGTGGCGGTGAGCAGGCTGGTGAGCAGTTCGCGCTGGTAGCTCGAATCGGAGGAGCTGGCAAGGGCGTCACTGAACGTATCCATCCCGCTCTTGGCACTGGCCGGGGTCCGTCCTTGGGGAGTCTCGTCGGCCAGCGCAGCGGCACGGCGTGTGAAGTAGGGGCGAAGGGCGGCGAGCGGAGTCTGCCGTGCGAGCGCCTCGGCCCGGGCCGGATCGGCCGGAACGAGGGGTTCGGCGGCGTACCAGTAGAGCAGCGGGAGATTGGCGTCCTCCGCGTCCTCACCGTGGGCGAGAAGGGCTTCGACCACCGGCCAGCGGGCCGCGACCGGAATGCGTCGCGCCCCTGAGGCGAGGAAACGGCGGACCACGGGCGAGGGATCGGACTTGGCCAGTTGCGCGAACGCGCTGATCAGGGCGGGCGACGGGGCCTTGTCCTCGGTCATGAGCTGGACCGTCCAGCCCCGAATATAGGGCTCCGGTGACTGCAGGAGTTCGAGGGCAACCGCGCCGGTCAGACCGCGCGTGACATGCAGTGTCCAAAGAGCGCGAAGCCTGCGGGTGACGTCCGGGTGTGTGCGCACCAGCGCGAGCAGGGCCGCGTGCACCTCGGGATCGGCACCGCGCTCCTGCAGCAGGAGCCGCGAGCGTCGGACAAACCACTCATTGGGATGCAGCTGGTGCTGCACCAACTCAGCACTCGACAGCTTGGAGAGGTCCACCCTGACCGGCTTGGGCTGTCCGTAGCTGATCTTGTAGATACGTCCATTGGTTCGATCCTGGGGATGCTGCTGGTGACACGCGCGCGCATCGTACCAGTCGCTATTGAAAAGTGAGCCGTCGGGTCCCAATTCGAGGCGGAGTCCGCGGAACCAGCGGTCGTTGGCCCGCATGAAGTCGGGCGAATGGGAGCCGATGTAGCCCGAGCCATTCGGCACCAGTTTTTCCTGGTTGATGCGGCTGCCGAGCACGTTGTGGGTGAAGAGGGCACCGCGGTATTCGGGGGGAAAGTTATCCCCCAGGTAGATCAGCGTGCCGGCGTGCGCGTGGCCGCCGCCCGCGAGATCGGTGCCGCCCGCGCCGAAGCGGGCATCCGACCACTTCACGCCGCGATCGTAGTGGAAATGATCGGCGATCGTCTTGATTTCGCCGTAGGCGTAGGGGTTGAAATGCTGGCCGGATTGGCGTTGGTAGTGCCCGCCTTGAATCACGTGGTAGAGGTGCGGAATGACGCACGCGGTGACGAAGGCGTCGCCGGTGTCGTTGAAGTCGAGTCCCCACTGATTGCTCATGCCCTCCGCGAACACCTCAAAGATCTTCTTCGTCGGGTGGTAGCGCCAGACGCAGGCATTGAGCGGGGTGCGTTCGGCGTCGCGCGCGCCCGGTTTGCCGACGTTGGAGTGGGTGAAGACGCCCTGGTTGCCGTAGAGCCAGCCATCGGGTCCCCAGACGAAGCTGTTGAGCGTTTCATGGGTGTCATGAGCGCCCCATCCATCGAGCACGGGTTGCGGAGGGCCGTCGGGAACGTCGTCGCGATTCTTGTCGGGAATGAAGAGGAGGTAGGGCGGACTCCCGACCCAAACCCCGCCGTGGCCCACCGCGATCCCGCTGGCAAAGTTGAGCTGGTCATAGAACACCTTGCTGGTGTCGTGGCGACCGTCGCCATCGGTGTCCTCGAGGATGAGGATGCGATCATGTCCGTAGGGCGACCAGGTGGGATAGGCGTAGTTTTCCACCACCCAGAGCCGGCCCCGTTCGTCGATGGTGAAGGCGATCGGTTGATGCACGGCCGGCTCCCCCGCAAACGCGGTGGCCTTGAAACCAGGCGGAAGGGTCATGGCCCGGGCGGCTTCGTCGGGGGTGAGCCCCTTGCCGGGTGCGACCGGAAATTCACCCTGCTGGGCGGAAAGGAAGGTGGAACCGATGCCACCGACGAGGAAGGCAACCGCGGCAAGGGCCGGGAAGAGGAAACGTTTCATGACTGGGTAAGGGTGCCTCCCAACACGGGGTGGGGTGGGGACAACGAGGAGGCGTGGCGAGGGCAAGAGCGTAGCAGGTTGCCTCGTCCCGCGCCATGAGAGTTCACGCGGAATCGCCTGAGTTTTTTTACCGTTGGCAAACGACCCTGATCCGGGCTGGATGCCTTCCTGCTCCATTCGCCCGCCACCGCAAATACCTCCTAACGTGTTGATGTCTCCGCGTGGCTCTTTCTCCTCGTAAATTTTCCTCCGCGCGTTCCCGCGACCCCAAACGCGTGGCGTTGATTGTGGAAACCTCAAACGCCTACGCGCGTGGGCTGCTGCAGGGGATCTTTGGTTATGTGCGGGAACATGCCCCCTGGTTTTTTCACCGGGTCGAGCAAGGTCGTGGCGACGATCCGCCGGCTTGGTTGGCGCATTGGGAGGGAGACGGGATCATTGCCCGGATTGAGACGCCCCGCGTGGCTGAAGCCGTGGTCTCGTCGGGTTTGCCGGCGGTGGATGT
Source organism: Opitutaceae bacterium (assembly GCA_016794725.1). GTDB lineage: Bacteria > Verrucomicrobiota > Verrucomicrobiia > Opitutales > Opitutaceae > UBA6669. The sequence goes on from JAEUGZ010000226.1 coordinate 7,408, forward strand.
CAGTGCCGGTCGCTTTGTCCCTCACCTGCCTTGGGTGGAAACCGATGACCGCCTGATTGCCGTTCTCGCCGCGGATCACCTGCGGGAGCGTGGGTTCAAGTCGTTTGGCTATTGTGGCGAGGATCGATTCCAGTGGTCGCGGTGGCGGGGCGAGGCGTTCGCCGAGGCGTTACGGTCCTCGGGCCTGCCCTGCGCCGAGTATTCCTCCCCGGCCGAAACGGAAATTGCGGCGCAGATTCGGAGCCTTGCGACCTGGCTCAAGATGCTGCCCAAGCCCGTCGGGATCCTCGCCGGTTACGATGTCAAAGGCCTCCAGGTGCTTGACGCCTGCCGCGTGGCGGGGCTGGACGTCCCGGATGAGGTGGCGGTGCTGGGAGTGGACAACGATGAACTCCTGTGCGAACTGGCCTCTCCGGCGTTGTCGAGTGTCATCCCTGACCCGCGGCGGGCCGGTTACGAGGCGGCGGCGCGCCTGGACCGGTTGATGCGCGGGGAACGGATTCATCCGCTCGAACTACGAATCCCGCCGGTGGGGATCCGACGCCGGCAATCCACCGACGTGCTGGCCATCGAAGACGCCCTGGTGGTGCGTTCCGTTCGCTTCATCCGCGAACACGCCTGTGATCCCATCCTGGTCGACGACGTGGTGCGCATGGCCGCCCTGTCGCGGCGGGTGTTCGAGTCACGCTTCCGGCGATGCCTGGGTCGCACTCCTCACGAGGAAATCATGCGCGTGCGCATGGAGCGGGTGAAAGAGCTGCTCGTGGAAACCGACCTCACGGTCCAGGGCATTGCCGAACGGACCGGTTTTCCCCACGAGGAGTACCTCTGCGTCGCGTTCAAGCGGGAGGTGGGCGTGCCGCCTGGAGTCTACCGTGCGGGGCAGCGGGGAGGCTCGGCCCCGTTTGCAGCCGGAACCGCGCGGTGAATGCCTTTCGGCGGATAAGTCCCGCAAAGTCCGCCCATTCCACCCGCGCCGCGTCATGAATATTCAATGCGACGGTGCGGGTCGGGGGTGCCCTTGACTCGGCCCGGGACACGATCTCTCATGCCGCGCGAATCCCGCCGCCTCGACCCAATGGTGTGCGCCCCATCATGAAATTTCTTTTCGCTGCGATCGCGACGATCTCGGTCTTTCACCTCGGTTTTGCGCAATCCCGTTCACCGTGGATGTCGTCCAAGGTGAACGGTTCTCCGGAGCCGCCCAAGGCGTTTGTGCAGGAGCCGATTCCGACCGCGGTAAAGTTCACCGAGGGACTCGAGCTGTCGGCGGTCGCCGGGACCGGTCGCCTGCTCATGGTGGAACGAAAGGGAAAAATCTCCTCGTTTCATCCGGGCGACGCCACGCAGCCGGTGCAGCTGGTCGTTGACCTGCTCGCCTTGCACCCGGATCTGGAGAACGCGTTTGGCGTGGCGTTGCACCCGCGGTACCGCGAAACGCGTCAGATCTTTGTCTGTTACGCGCTCGCGTCGGGACGCAAGGACGGGACCAAATTGTCCCGTTTCAGCCTCAGCTCGCTTGATCCGCTCACCGTCGATCCCGCCTCGGAGGAGGTGCTGCTCACCTGGCTCTCCGGCGAGCACAACGGGGCGAACCTGCAGTTTGGCCCGGACGGCTACCTGTACATTTCAACCGGGGATGGCGCCCCTCCCTCGCCGCCCGACCTCTATGTCACCGGCCAGGATGTCACCGACCTGCTGGCGTCGATCCTGCGCATCGATGTCGACCATCGGAGTCCTCCGCTGGCGTATCGGATTCCTGATGACAACCCCTGGGCCAGGCCCACCCCGGCCACCGGAGTGGATGGGACCGTGGTCCGTCCGGAAATCTGGGCCTTTGGCCTGCGCAATCCGTTCAAGATGAGTTTTGACCGGACGACGGGAAATCTCTGGTGCGGCGACGTCGGCTGGGAACTGTGGGAGATGGTCCACCTGATCAGGCGCGGTGGTAACTACGGCTGGAGCGCCTACGAGGCTCATCAGCCGATCGTGGTGGAACGGGCAAGTCCGCTCGCGCCCATCACTCCGCCGGTGGTGACCCACGCCCATTCCGAGGCGGCCTCGATCACCGGGGGCTTTGTCTACCACGGCACGCGCCTGCCTGAACTGGCCGGCGCCTACGTCTATGGCGACTGGGCGACCGGAAAGATCTGGGCCCTCTGGCATGATGGGAAGCAGGTCACCCGGCATGAGGAGATTGCGGATACGCCGCACAACATCGTCACCTTTGGCCAGACGGACGACGGCGAGATCTACTACCTGAACTACGCGACGCCGACCACGATCCACCGGCTGGTGCGCAACCCCAAGGCGGGCGCCAGCACCGCCTTCCCACGGCGGCTGAGTGAAACCGGGGTCTTTGCCGACGTCCGGGCCGGGCGTCCGGCGCCGGGCGTGTACGCATTCGAGATCACCAGTCCGATGTGGGAGGACGGCGCCAAGGTGGAGAGCCGGCTCATCGCCCTGCCGGCGCAGACCAAGCTGGTCACCTCGGTCTCCTCCTACCGCGACACCCGGATCAACAAAATGGTCATCGACTACTACACCCGCTGGCCCGCCGGGTCCGTGCTGGCGCGCACCGTCACCCTCGGAGAGCTGGCGCTGACCGAGGCGGAGCGGTCGCGGCGGATCGAAACGCAGATCCTGCACTTCGATGGCGAGGCCTGGAATGCCTATAGCTATCGCTGGAATGACGCGGGCACCGACGCGGATCTGGTGCCGGCCAGCGGCGAGGAGGTCAGCCTTCGCGTGCGTCCTGATCCCCAGGCGCTCGATCAGGACAGCCGCCTCTACCGCTGGCGGTTTCAGAGTCGCGCCGAGTGTCTCCGCTGTCACAACAGCTGGAACAACGGCGCGCTTGCCTTTCATGCCGCGCAACTGCGCGCCGTGCCGGGGCCGCAGTCGCAGCACCTGGTGGCCCTGGGCCTGGTGGATACGGATTTTCTCGAGCAGAGCCGCATGGGACTGGACCGCCCGGACTCGGGGCTCTGGGCCGCGCGTTCGGTGCTGCATGCCAACTGTGCGCACTGCCATCGTTCCGACGCCGGCGGTGCGGTCACCGTGTATCTCAACACCGAGCTGCTCGCGGCGCAGATGAACATCCTCGGGGTGGCGCCGACCCAGGGGGGACTGGGACTGCAGGACGCCAAGCTGGTCGCTCCGGGCGACCCCTGGAGTTCGGTGCTCTGCGTCCGCATGGCCAAGACCGGCAACGCCCATATGCCGATCATTGGAGCGCGCGAGCCGGACGTGCAGGGATTGAAGACCCTCGAGGACTGGATCGCCCGGATGAGCTCGGAGAGCACGGCGCCCAAGCCATGGTCCGAAATGACTTGGACCAACGACGCGATTGATGCCGCGCTGGCAACCGTGAACGGAGCGATGCGTCTGCGCCGGGCGATTGATGACGGAAAGCTCTCCACCGACCTGCGCCGGCATGCCTTCCAGGTCGCATGGGCGTCGCCGCAGTCGACGATTCGTGACATCTACGAGCGCTTCAAACCCGATCACCTCCGTGAAAAAACGCTCGGTGCGCAGGTGAATACCGGGGAACTGCTCGCCTTGCCCGGTGACGCCTCGCGGGGCGCTGCCTTGGTCTCCTCCGAGGGCAAGCTGGCCAGCTGCCAGGCGTGCCACTTCATTCGCGGGCAGGGCCGCCACTTTGGACCCGATCTCTCCCAGGTCGGTGCCCGGCAGACTGCCGCGCAGATTCTCGACAGCCTGCTGCACCCTTCGGCCACCATCGCGCCGGATTTTCGTCCCGTCGTGATTGAGCTCAAGGATGGCGGCTCGCAGATGGGATTTATCCTTGCCCGACGCGCCCAGGAACTCGCCCTCAAGGTGCCCTCCGGACAGACCGTGACGCTTCCTTTGACGGCGATCCAGGCCGAGAAGCCGCTGCTCGCCTCGCTCATGCCGGAGGGCCTGCTTCAGGGGCTCACGCACCAGGAGGCGGCTGACCTGCTGGCTTACCTGACCAGCCTGAAATAGTGACGTCCCTCGTCTCGACCCCTCCTCCCTTGCTGCCACGCCTGCCTCCCTTTCCATGACCACCTCATCCCTGACCCGGCGTCGCTTCCTGCAGACCGCCTCCCTGGCCCCCGCGCTGGCGGCGTTTCCCCACGTGATGCGCAGCCAGCAGGGCCGTTCGCCGAACAGCCGCCTCCATGTCGCCTGCATCGGGGTCGGAGGACGCGGACGGGCGGCGGTGGAGGGGACGAAAGGGGAGAACCATGTCGCCTTTGTCGATGTCGACGACCTGCGCGCAGCCCGCACGTATTCGGAGTTTCCCAACGTTCCTCGGTTTCGCGACTACCGGGTGATGCTGGACAAGCTCGGCTCCACGGTCGATGCCGTGACCATCTCGACACCGGACCACATGCACTTCCCGATCGCCATGGCCGCGCTGCAGCGCGGCAAGCATGTGTTTGTCGAGAAACCCCTCGGTCACACGGTCTGGGAGGCGCGTGAACTGCAAAAGGCGGCGGCGGAAAAGAAAGTGGCGACCCAGATGGGCAACCAGGGACACGCGGCGGAGGGGATGCGGCTGCTCAAGGAGTGGTACCAGGCGGGGGTGCTCGGCGAGATCCGCGAGATTCACAGCTGGACCGACCGCCCGATCTGGCCCCAGGGCGTGAAGGGGCTGGATCACAGCAAGCTTCTGCCGGTGGCGCCGGCGACCCTGGACTGGAATCTCTGGCTCGGGGTCGCGGCGGACCGCGAGTTCGATCCGGCCTACCAGCCTTTCAACTGGCGTGGATTCTGGGATTTTGGGACGGGGGCGTTGGGTGACATGGGGTGTCACATGATGGATGGCGCCTTCTGGGCCTTCGATCTGGCGGCGCCTTCGGCGATCGAGGCGATCAGCTCGAATGCGACCGCGATCAGCGCGCCGACCACCTCGGTGGTCACCTACGAGTTTGCCGCGCGGGCCGGGCGACCGGCGGTGAAATGGTGCTGGTACGATGGAAACCTGGAGCCGGTGCTTCCGCCCGAGTTTGAGGAGGGCCGGAAGCTGCCCGAGAACAGCACGCTCATCGTGGGCACGAAGGCCTCGGTCATCGCCCACTCCAATTATTTCACGGTAAGGATCGTGCCGGAGTCGAAGATGCAGGAGCTGGGTCCGACGCTTCCGCCGAAGTCCCTGCCTCGCATTCCGGGCGGGGACCACTTCGCCGAGTGGCTGAACGCCTGCAAAGGCGGTACGCCCGCGGGCTCGCGCTTCGACTACTCCGGTCCGCTCACGGAAATGGTGCTGCTTGGCAATGTCGCCCTCCGCGCCCGCCGCCGGATCGAGTGGGATTCCGCGGCGCTGAAGATCACGAATCTGCCCGCGGCCAACGCGTATCTGACCAAGCCATACCGCCCCGGTCACGGCGTGTGACGGTGCCCTCCACCTCCCCTCCGTTGCAGGCGGTCTCGCCAAGGCCGCGACCGGCCTACTGTTCCCGATCCTCAGGCTGGCGCACCTGCGTTGCCGCGGGACGGGCAAGCCTTGTGGCCCTACGCCGTTTCGCAGGATCCCCGGGCAAGGAACACGTCTCCCAGGGCCGTCACATCCAGGCGCGAGCCCGTTCGACCGCGCGCCCCCGGCAAGACACACGGGCTATCAGCCTATTTTCCGCAGTTGAAGACAATCGATCCGTTCATAAACCACGGATGGACACAGATAAACGCGGATTCGGTCTACAAGCAGTTCATCACCTGCAAGGTGAGTGCCCACTTTGGCTCAACTCGTTTGTATCCGTGTTGATCCGTGCCCATTCGTGGTTCAATCGCGGTTTTTAGGATCAGTCGCGCGGATGCGTGGCCCAAAGACCCGTGGCGACCAGCGCGAAGAGAAGCGTCGGGCCGACGATCCAGAGCGGATGGAAGGGGACCGACCAGTGCGCCATGGCCCACCAGATGATGACGCACTTGATTCCGATCAAAGCCCACGTGATGGCGAGGAACCGACGCTCCTGACGGGTGTACTGACCGAGGTCGAGGTGGAGGGGGGAGTGCATGGCGACAACCTACGCCCGAAAGGCCGCCCATTCCGTGCGGATTTTGGGAATCACCACGCGCTTTTTGCTCTGCGGATTTGCCTGGTTTTCCGGTGTTTTTGGGAAGGCAGTCCGGTGAGTTGCGGCCCGGGCGAGGCCGCTTATGGCAGGTGTCCGGTGGACCTAGAAAACCTCGTAGACCTCGGCGAGGGCGACTCCGCTTCCGCCGTCCTCGCTGGTGACCTGAAGCGTGTAGGCGCCGGGTTCGAGTTCGATGAGCAGGGCGGCATCGGCACTGTTGGCCGGAAACGCAAAGGCGCCGATCCTGCGGGCGGCCTCGCTCAGGGCGCTGGGGTTGGCGGATTGAATCCAGGCCCCGGCCGACGCGATGGCCGTGGTGCCGCGGAAGAGCGTCAACCGGGGGCGGGCGAGAGCGGAGGTGAGTCCAAACCCGGCCAGGGCCGGCCCGGCCGCGCGGAGTAGCACGGTCTTGCGCAGGCCGCCGCTGATGACAAAGCCGCTGATCAGTTCCGCCCCGCCCGGATTGACGAGTGAACGGGTGGATACATTGGCGAGGCGCGCCGTCGTGGGCGCCCCGAGGTCGTAGACCTCAACCAGCGCGGTGCCGGTTGCGCCTCCCACGCTCTCGACCTGGGCGGTGTAATTTCCGGCCGCGAGGTCGAGGAGCAGGGCGGAATCGGCGCTGGGGTTCGCCAGCGGAAAGGCAGCCACCTGCCGGGCGGCGTCGGCGATGGCAGCGGCGTTGGCTTGACCGGACCAACCGGTGTTGGTGGCGATCAACTGCGAGCCCGAATAGACGCTGAGCCGGGGTGCGGCCAGCGCGTGGGTCACCCCGAACTGCGCCAGCGTGGGGCCCACGGCTCGTATGAGCAGGGTTCGCTTTTGCTCGGGCGATGGACTCGCGACCGTGAATCCCCCAATCAACGTACTGTCACCCAATCCGACCGCGGCGCGGGCGGACAGATTGAGGAAGCGTTGCGGGGCGGTGATTTCGGACATCGCGATCCCGAAGGCGTTGGCCACATAAAGCTGGTAGATCGGCGGACCTGAATTGGGAAAGAAATGATTGGGCGAAAGCAAACGGGCGTTCAGGCCGATGGGACGACTGCCGGTGACCTGCATCCAAAAATAGGTCAACGCGCCTGGACCGGTGGCGAGTGCCTCAATATAGGGTTCGCCCGAGCTTGTGTATCCCATGGTCGGTTGCGAGATGATGACCGGCGCCTGGGTGCTGCCTCCTCCCTTGAGGATGGTTCCCGCGTCTCCGACGATGAACACAAACGTCTCGTCCGCGGTGACGGCGTTGAGGTTGTGCGTGGTGGGAACGGAGTCTCGCTGCCAGACGTTGCCATCGGCCGAGCGGAGGAGCGTCCCGGCATTGCCCACGACAAAACGTTCGCCGAGCAACACCTGCACCGTGAGGGTGATCACTCTGAGCGCGGCGCCGAACTTGTAACTGACCCCGCGCAATCGTTCCGTGGTACCGGAAGGGCGTTGCACAAAACCTCCGCCGGTGGAGGGAGAACGTTCCAGGATTGTTCCGTTGGCTCCCACCGCAATGACACTGGTAAGATAACCATCGGCTGTCGCCGCCGGGGCGAGGGCATCGAGATCCGCCAGGGACGGCGTGGGAACGAGGTTCCAGGACTGTGCGGGGACCGGTTGTCCGGTCGACTCCGCCCGTGCGAAAATACCACCCCCATCGCCCACGGCGAGGGAAGGAAGCAGGCCCCGCATTGAGCGCGTACCAAACCCCGCGTCGATTCTGGCCCACTGATCGAGCCCGTCGTTGCTGCGTTCAAGCAGGCCCGCGCCCGCTTCGCCCACGGCCTGAAAATGCCCGGACCCTGCATTGATGACCGCGTTGAGCCGCAGCGGGGTGGGCGATGTCTCCCGCGACCAGGTCACGCCGTCGCTTGAACTGAGGATCGTTCCGCCTTCTCCGACCGCCACAAAGCGCCGTGCCGCGTCGGAATAGGCGACTCCGGTCAGCCACGCGGTGGTACCCGACTCGCAGCGGATCCAGGTCTCACCCGCATCGGTCGACGTGAGTATCACCCCTTGTTCACCGACCACCACGAGCTGGCGCGGCACGGTACTGGGCACGTTCGACGGCCGCTCTGCGGCGACGATCGCCCACAGGTTGGCCGTCGTCCCCGTTTCCCGGACCGCCCAGTTTCCGGGTGTTTGCGCCCGGCTCGTCGCACCCGTCGCGGCGAGGAGTGCGCCGAGGACAAACTGAAAGAGGCACGGAACCAATCGGGCTAATCGCGCGTGCGGATGACATTCCATGTCCGGAAGCGAGGGTCGGACTGGGTGCAACTGCAACTAGTATTCACGTGCCTTATGCAAGTTTTTGTCTCGTTGTGGATTACGCGCACGTGGGTTTCGCGTCGCGTTCGGACGCTTCATGGCTGTCCACTCCCTTCACACGCCGGGACAGGCGAGGAAGCCGCCGTCAATCGGTAGGGTCACTCCGGTCACAAACGCCGCCTGCTCGTCATTGAGCAGCCACAACACGCCTCCCAGCAGCTCACTGGCTTCGCCAAAGCGTTTGAAGGGGGTGTGGTGCATCACATTCAACCCGCGCGCGGACAGGGATCCGTCGGAGTTCTGCAGGATTTTCCGACTGCGCTCGTTGACGAAGAATCCCGGCGCCACCCCGTTCACCCGCACGCCGGCGGGGGCGAGGTAGGCGGCG
>JAEUGZ010000295.1 GCA_016794725.1 Opitutaceae bacterium
GAACAGCCAAACCGCGTCCATGGCGGGTCTGGGATCGAAGTATGTAGGTTCGTATCCAGGGTGGTCTGCTGCAAACTTACGGATAACTGGCAGGGCCAAGGACGGTTTCTGCCAGACTGGGGTCCACTCCTCATGCGGCAGGTTGAAGATGTGCTGAATCCCCTTCTTCATGTAAGTGAAAGCGCCATCTGGGACGAGTTCCGCGACCGAGTAACGAATCGCAGTATTGGACACGCGGATGTTGTGCAGGATTTCCGGGAAAATGCGTCCAATCACACGGAACACCTCGAATTTGCGACCGGACTTCGGATCGATAAACTGGAGCTTCCGGAAACTGGGCAGCTCGTGCACGTAAGGCGACAGGGCAACTTGTTCTAGGACGATATGGTCGTTCATGGCAGGATGACTTTTTGGCTTTCGTTTGTCGGCTCGCCACGGTGCGTGGTGTTGGCCTTCACCTAGCTTTGGGCGTCAACTGCAGAAGTGCGTCGGCAGTTCAGACACACAGCTGGTAGGGGCTTCTTCGAAACCACTGATCGAGAACCCCGAGCCGCAAAGCCACTCATTGTCATTCCCGAACACCTTTGGACCTTCAGGTCGCAAACTAGGCGGCAATGGAGGTGTTTATGGAATCTCGTAGATCTCGACTAGTGCCTCGCCCGTCCCACCATCCGAGCCCGACACGTGGATCGTGTAGCTTCCGGGCGGGACCTGAACAGCCAGCGCGGCATCGAGACTGCCAGCTGGAAGCGCGAACGCGCCGGTAGCTGCGAACGTGGAGGACTGCTGAGGCAGCCAATCATCATTGGAGGCAACCTGGCGTCCAGCTGAGTCGTAGGCGCGGATCTGAGGGTTGCGGAGCACATTGGAAACACCGAACGTCGATAGCGCGGGTCCAATACCTCTGATGAGGAGATTGGCCGGGCCCGTACCACTGACCGTGAATCCTGCGATGAGCACCCCAGCACCAGCCGAAACCCGGTTTCTTGCCGAAACATTGGAGAGTCTAGCCAACCCGTTCGAACTCGTATCGTAGGCCTCAACCAACACAACCCCCGGTGATCCGCCAAGGACGTGGACGGTCTCTGATCCTACGGTCGTACGGAGAATTGCCGAATCGAAACTTCCATTCGGGAAACTGAAGGCGCCAACGCTCTGGAATGTGGACGCGAGCGTGGATGGCCAATTGTCGTTTGTCGCGACCTGAACCCCACCATTGTAGATCGTCAGTCTGGGATCGCTCATCACATCGGGCACGCCGAATGCGGAAAGGGCTGGACCGGCCGCCCGAATCAAAAGTCCCTTGCTGCCGCCCTTGACCACTAGACCGACAATCAGTGGTTGGTTCGCGTCGAGAGAAGTCCTGACTGAAAGGTTGCTCAACCAACCTTGAGGTCCGGTGAGGACGGTCAAGGCCGCTTCGCTGCTTCGGACGAAACCACCGGCGTTCGCGACCACAACGGAATAAGATCCTGCGCTGCTCGCTTGAACGTTTGACAGAGATAGGGTCGCTGAGGTCGCGCCAGGAATCGCTACTCCGTTCCTGTACCACTGATACGTGGGGGTGACCGGACTCGCAATCCCCGCCGAGAACGTAACGGATTGTCCGACTGCAGCCGACCGAGGGGTGGGTTGGCTGGTAAACACGGGGGGCGTCGGGAGGGCCATCGCATACTTGAGGGCGGCCTCCGCATCCAGCATTCCACCAGTCACAACCTTGCCCGCAAGAGCCTGAACAGGACGAGCGGTCGACAGAATCGCATTCCGTACGGCAGCAGCATGTATGTCGGGACGCTGTGACATGATCAGGGCAGCAACTCCCGAAACCATCGGAGCGGAAAAAGATGTGCCTTCGTTAAAATTGAACTCCGGATTGTCAGGGTTAAGCACTTTAATCGACTTAACCGTGAAGGTGGAAATTTGTATTCCGGATCCCTGTACGAATCCGTTCGATATCAAAGTAAACCTAATGTACCCTACCCTGCCGTCGAAGCGTGCGAGGTCCAATGCGAAGGCTCGCTTTCCAAATGAAAACCCTTCAATCGTCTCCAACCTTTCCCATGGCAAACCGTCTACCGATATCGAAACCTCCACTCGATCATCCCACAGCGAGTAAGCTGCTTCAAAGCTGAGCCTAGAACCCGTTGCACCGAAGGCGATGCGAGGTGATGTGACGTATGTATTGGAGTTCGGATCATAGCTAGTCCCTGTGGGATTGTCAGCAAGCTTACCATCCGAGAGTAGAGTCCAAACTTTGCTGGACAGATTCCCTGGATGGGCACCGGTCGTCCATCCAGCAGCATTGGCGCGAAAGTCGGCGGCGTAGATGACCTCCCGACTAACATCTGCTCCTAGAATCTCAGTTCCCGGGGCGGCGATATCCACCTGGGTCCGGCCGAAGTTTGAGAAACTTGCCAACCCACCGGAACGGTCCTGCGCAGCCACCGCTATGATATTGGCCGAATCATACGACGCTGGATAGAACAGTTGTTGGTCATTGTCTGCGCGATCGTTACCAGCAGAAGCAATCACCAAGATCCCCTCATCGCGGAGTGCACGCACCATGGATAACTCCAGCAAACTGAACCCGCCTCCACCTAGGCTCAAGTTGACGATCCGTGCATTTGAGAGCCGCGCGTATTCAAGTGATTGAGCCAGGTCTGAGGCCTTCCCAAACGAAGGAAGTTGGCTCTCGCCAAACTGGCTAAAGATCCGAATGGCCATTACCTTCGCTCTGGGGCAAACCCCGACAACACCAAGGGCGTTGTTCCCTTGGGCGGCAATGACACTTGCGACTAGCGTTCCGTGAAAGTTTTCGTCAAACGGCGACGTATCGTTGTCAAAAAAGTCGTAACCGTATCGGTCGTCGATCCTGCCGTTGCCATCATCATCAACGCCCGGGCTTCCATCAACCTCAGGGAGATTAAACCAAGTGTTTGGAAGCAGCTCACGATGGGTCACGGCAACGCCTGAATCGACAACAGCGACAACCACATCTTTGGTGCCCGTGAAAATACCCATGGCCTCCGGCCACCTGATATCAACGCCGGCCGGGCCTACCATCCCGTTTACTTCCTGACCAGAGTTGTGCAGGTACCACTGCTCGTTGTATCGTGGGTCATTGAAAGCTTGTGGTTTTCGGATAAAGTTCGGCTCGGCGTACTCAATGATTTGCAGGCTAGAAAATGCCTTGATGGCATCATCCACCGTGACTCCTTCCGGAAGTCGGTAGAGACGCACCTTAACCGACTTGATGAGTACGATCAGCGTGAGCTTCTCCTTCTTCTCGAAGCCCTCCCTGTCCACGTCGGACGTGCCTTCCTTGTATTTCACCAGGACTTCTCCGGGGACATAAACTGCCTCGTCCGCGAAAGCGTTTGCCGCGGCTGACAAAAGAGCGAAAAGCGTGATTCTCAGGTGAGGTAAGATCATTGACTGCGAGAGAGGCGTCGATTTGCAAATAACTTAGGAAACGAGGCAAGGCCCTTCCAGATCGATCCCAATTTCCCTCCGAATCACACGCACAACTGCAGCTGTTCGGCGCCGGCTGGGACCTGTTTCGACATCCACTGATCGAGCACCCCGAGCCGCAAATCGATCGATTTGGAGATGCCGGCCTGGCGAGATACCACACGGGCACGAAACTCAAAGGCGCACGAATCAGTGGAGAAGATGCGGGGATGCTCCGACAGTCGGGCCAAAGCATTTCCCTTCACACCAAACGCGTGGATCCGGACGTGCGGCGGCAGCACGTGATCCACGGCAGCCAGGACCCGCCAGAGGCCTGCTTCGCCCCCGAGGTGCCGTCGACATACGGAACCGAGGCCTACGAGATCTGGCCACTTTCCATTGAGCACTCGATTCGCGAGTTCGGCCGATTCCCGGTAATCTTCCGGAAGCCATCCCTGCAACACTGGCATGGGGTGGGTGGTGAAGTCGCGGAGGTGACGATGTTGATCCGTTGCGTCGAGGTAGGTGTTGCGACACATGGAGAGGAGTTGCGAGGTGGCCTTGACTCGCGCCCGAACAACGTCCCGATCAGCTGCGATTTCCGGCTCACAGCAGCAGTCCATCTGAGCCCACCAGGTGCAACCCGACAACAGGGCGAGGTCGACGTATTGGGCGACTGACCACGGGAATTTGCCATACCGGGCCATCGCGACGAATCCCGCACTATCGAGCGCCCAGTCGAGATCGGTGAGCGCTTCGGGAATCTTCCGGAAGATGCCGCGGTTGTGGTCGAACAGGGAATTCGCGGAAACGAGGACTGGGAGCCCTCGGGCTTCCATCCCGAACGCCATCCTCCCCGCAGCACTAACCAAACCGGCTCGAACGAGTACGTTGGACATGCCGCAAGATAGCGGCGCGCGACGTCGTTCTACTTCTTGACGGACGCCTTCCGGGCGGAGTGGCGGCGAGGGTCTGCTGGAATTAGGGGAAACGCCTCGAAGCCGACGCCCGGGAAGTTGGACGCCAGTCCCTACCAGATGGTTTGCAGCATCTTACACCAATTTGGTGCGTCTTCCCCCTGCGCCTCCAGGATGTCCTTGGGGAGGAGGAACTGCTTGAACTCGGCTCGACTCAAACCGATGCACTGATCGAGCCGCAACAAAGGCTGGTGGGAGTTGTTCGTTGCAGCGAAACTCACGTCGCGGCTCGTCGTGGCATCGAAGGCGACGATATCCGAAGTCGCATCCCCCGCGAAATCTGCGAGGTCTTCGCAATGTAGAATGACGCTGAAGTTGAGCCGTTTGGCCAGGTCGATGATTCCGCAGCGCTCGTCGTACGGGCAGTTTCGCGCAAAAAGCGTGACCACACCTGGAGGCAGCTGATCGAGAACAGCCGTGGCCTCGTCCCAATCGTGGGAGAACCCGCTGGCCTCCAGGATTTCTTGCATGCTGGCGTTGGCAGCTTCCGGAAGGGGCGCGACAAAAGTGAGGGTCGTGTTGTTGTTGGTGGACATTGTGTCGGAAGATAATGGGTGCCGCTATGCGGCGTGCTGGACCTGTCCTGCCGTCGAAGAAAGTCCGAGAAGTTGGGTCACGGCGTTGGTGAGTTCCGCCGCATAGACTTCGTCGTAGATCGCCGTCCGAGAAATGTAGGCGATGCGGTTGATGATTTCGGTATTGGCTGAACCCGAGACGACGAGCTTCCGGAGGTCGCGGATGATGGAAATATAGGCGTCGAAGGTGTCGGCGCTCTGGCCGATGTCCCAGCCTTCTCGCAACAAAGTGCGGAGGATCTCGCGGGTCTCCGCGGTGCCACGTTCCTTGGACGAGGCGCCGAGCTCGCTCATCCGGGTCCCGAGGACTTTCCTGATGGCTCTGGCAGAACGCTCATGGTGGACTGTGAGTGCGTCCGACAGGTCGACCGCGGCAGTGACCAGATCGAAAAGGGCCTTGATGAACTCGCGCGTGACACTGCCGCGCAACTGCGCGATGAAGTGGCTTTCATCGAGGTAGTCGATGAGCGCCTTTTCGCCGCAAGGGCCCGCGAGTTCCATGTTGGCCAGGATCACCTCGTGAAGCTCCTGAGCGCAGGTCGCCGGGGAAAAACGTTCGGCAGTGCGCCGGGCAGATTTGGAGAGGGACTTGGCCTCGCTGGTGAGTCGGAACGCGGGAATGAGTCCGGCAACACCAAGGCCGGGGACCCAAGGGCGGCCAAGCCACTCGGAGATACTGGACTGGAGCCCTTCGGGAGCGTGCCGATAGAACACCGCACGGCCGCGCATCAGTCGCTTCTCCCAAGGGGTGACGTCGCGTACGCCGATCAGATCCAGGGCAAAACCCTCATAGCCGGACAGGCTGTCCGTGTTCAGGGTCCGGCCCATGTCCGAAGGGCAGTCCGTCAGGTACGTCAATAATCCACCTCGGCTCCCCGTGTCACGAAAGACATAGGCCTTGAGCTGTGGGAAGAAGGCATTTCCGCGACCCACGAAGGACATGAGATTCGCGAGCGACAAGTCGGCCATGTCGGGATGGCGATAGGCGGCGTAGATGCCGGCGGGGATACCTTCGCTCAAGGAG
>JAEUGZ010000296.1 GCA_016794725.1 Opitutaceae bacterium
AAGTAAGGCGTAGTGCGCGGCGGTGGCTCTGGCGCCTTCAGGTGTCCACTGAACTGGGCGCGCCGTGCACAGATTTGTTACGACACTGCGACGCCGTCACCCACATGTCACAAGAGAGGTCGTGCACGCTTCTGCGGTCCGCCCCTAGCGTTTTCCATCCACATGATGCTCCCACGCTTCTCCGCACTTCTTCTGCTTCTGTCGCTCGGCTCGCTGGGTCGGGCCGAACTCACACTCGTCTCCGGTGTCTCGATTCCGGGTGGAGGGGAAGTAGTCGCACATGCCCACTCGGTGTCCGGCCGGGACGTCGTGCTGGTCACGAACTCGCTCGCCCGGACAGGCTCCTCCAGTCACAAGGTCGATCTCTACCACCTCGGTCAATCGGGAGCGTTGACCTTCGCTGCATCCGTCGAACTCGACGGCGTCTTTGGTGCAGCAGCTACGCTTTCCGTGAGCAGCGTGGCGGCCGATCCGAGCGGGCGAGGTTTCGGTGTGGCCACCATCATCCCGGCAGACAACACGCGGGTGCTGGGAAAACTGGCCTTCTTTGAACTTACCACCGGCTCTTTGCTGCGGACCGTCGATGTCGGCTTTCACCCGGACGCGGTCAGGTTCACCCCCGATGGTCGCCGCGCCATTGTTGCAAACGAGGGCGAATTCTCGGCCAACCAAGCGCAGGCGCCCGGCTCGGTCAGCGTGGTGAATCTCAGCGGGATTACGACCGCCACCAGTCTGCTCGTCAATGCACCCTCGGTCGTGACCGTGGACTTCAAGACCGGCCTCGCACCTGGTGTCACCCTTGATGCCGTGCGCATCAACGTCGCGAATGTGGCGGCGGCCGACCGCTATCTGTACATCGAGCCCGAGTTTCCGGCGGTCACCAATGACAAGGCCTACATCACCCTCCAGGAGAACAATGCCATTGCCACGCTCGATCTGAGTGGACTGAACGCGAACACCTTCACGGCCATCAGCCCCCTCGGCACGATCTCACAGCGCATCGACGCCTCGGATCGTGATCCGCAGAATGGCGGCGTTGCGGGCATCAACATAGACGACGTCCTGCCGGGGCTGCCCATGCCCGACACCATCATTTCCTTTGTCCAGGGTGGACGGCGGCTGCTGGCCACCGCCAACGAGGGCGACGCCCGCACCGACGACGGTGACATTGCCCGGGCCGGCGATGCCAACGTCGTTGACACCGTCCAGGATGGCGCCGGTGACCTCATTTTCTCCGGTAGCCTGAACGCCTCATCGGGTATCGGCCGCTTGAATATATCCCGGTTCGATGGAAACACCGACGCGGATGCCCTCATCGAGGTGCCGACCATGCTGGGCACCCGCAGCTTCACCCTGTGGGACACCGCCGGCAACCGGGTTTTCGACAGCGGTTCGATGCTGGAGGAGTTTGTCCGCACCAATGCTCCGCTCACGTTCAACATGAACAACGGAGCAACCAGCAATATCGACACGCGTTCGGACGACAAGGGGCCCGAGCCGGAGGCGCTCGCGTATGGCGAGATCAACGGCCGTCAGTATTTATTTGTCGGTGCGGAGCGGCAGAACGGCATCTTCCAGTTCGACGTGACGAACCTGAACCGCGTCGAAATTGTCGGCTACTTCAACATCGTCGATGGAACGAAGGTGACCACGGGCACGCAGTACGTCTCGCCGGAGACGTTGGCCTTCATTCCCGCTGCGGAGAATCCGACCGGCCGACCCTTGCTCCTCGTCGGTTATGAGGGTGTGGAAGGCAGCATTGCCGGTTCGGTCGCGGTGCTGGAAGTCACGCCTTCCTCGGCCCGTCTGAGCAACGGCTCCATCCGGTCCACCGTTCAGGCCAACCAAACCACGATTGTCGGCTTCGGCTCATCCGGTGATGGCAGCGTGCTGATGCGCGCCGTCGGTCCGGGCCTCGCTGCCTACGGGGTCACCGGTGCACTCGACGACCCGCGGCTCGCGCTCTTTACTGGTGCGGTCCAGATTGACACGAACGACGATTGGATGGGCAGCCCTGCGATTGCATCGGCCACCCTCGCGGTGGGAGCCTTCCCTCTGGCGAATGGAAGCCGCGATGCCGTGCTGCTTCGCAGCCTTTCTGGCGCCAGCACGTTGCACCTCGCGGCCCGCTCCACGGGTGCGGCTCTGATTGAATTCTACGGGGTCGGCCCTGACGTGCGCTTTGAAAACTTTTCGGCCCGCGGTCGGGTGGGGACCAACGAAGGTCCTTTGATTGGCGGATTTGTCGTAGTCGGTTCGGGCACACGAACTATACTGGTGCGGGCAGTGGGTCCGCGACTGACGGCTTTTGGAGTGAGCGACGTACTGGCGGATCCCCGGCTTGAGGTCTATCGCGGCAATTTCCGAGTCGGTGCGAACGATGATTGGGCGCAAGCGACCACGGCTTCTGACTTCACGGCGGCCGGGGCGTTTCTGCTCGACGGAGACTACAAGCCCGCAGCGCTGCGGCTGACGGTGACGCCGGGCGAGGCTTACACGGTGCATGCGTCCGGTATCTCCGGAGCGTCCGGCGAGGTTCTGCTGGAGGTTTACGAAATCAAGTGAGCCACCCGCCCCGCGAGCCCCTGCCTGAATCTCCGCGGCTGTGCGCGGTGTGAGGGTAGGATCTGGCCGGTGGGGTGGTGGTGGCGGCGCAAGCCCAGGCATTGCGGGCGCGAAGCCGGTTCCCAGTCCTCCTACCCGCGGAGCGCGACCATCAGCTTCGCGCGACTGTTCACTTTGAGCTTCTGAAACACACCGCTCAGCTGCACCTTCACGCTTCCCTCGGATCGGTTGAGGCGGGTGGCGATCTCCTTGTTGCTCATTCCGGTGCAGACCAGGTCCGCCAGTTCACGTTCGACCGGAGTGAGTTCCCCCCGGCGGCGCCCATGCGCGGGGCTGCCGAGTGCAACGGTGGATACGCCCAGAAGGTCGGGGCCGCGAAGCCGGATGACAAAAAGCGGCTTGTTCAGGGACCCGCCCCCCTCCCGACGCACCGTGACGGTGGCCCCGTAGCCAAGCCGCGTTGCCACCACCGGCACGGTCAATGGAGGCGGGTCAAAATCCTGCCCCGCCGAAATCTGGCCCTCCCACTTCGGCTTCAGTTCGCTGCAGGCGACCTGAATTTCGGATGGCACGGCAAACACCGCCTGGGCCGTGTACTTGCGGGCCTGGTCCGGTCCCAGGTTCCACGCCGCACAAATCTGCAGGCCTTCCTGACTGGCATACAGCAGGGACATGTCCCAGTCGAGGAACAATACGGCCTCGGGATTCGGCCGGTAAAAATTCTCGAGCAGCCTCCGTCTCCGTCGTTCTCCCTCGAATACACGGACCCGGTCAAACGCAACCGCGATCTGGGGATGAAGGACACGGAGGATCTCCATTTCCGTCGGCAGGAAATCGCCCTGATCCGGTCGCCGCCGCAGGGCGAACGAGGTTTC
>JAEUGZ010000362.1 GCA_016794725.1 Opitutaceae bacterium
AGAAAGCCTTGCCGCGATCGGGGGTGGCCTCGTGGCGAGCGCAAAGGGCGGCCAGCTCGTCGGAGATGACGATGCCGGGGATTTTCTGGGCGCGGAACAGCTTGGCCACGCTGGGATTCAGAACGTAGACATTTCCGATCAAGGGCACGTGTCCCCAGCCGCGCTGGCGGAGCCAGACGATCAGCTCGTGGATCTTCCGTGAATCGAATCCGATCTGGTTGATGATCCAGCGGGCGCCGCACTGCAGCTTCTTTTCCAGCTTGAGCAGCTGCGGCATCACTTCGTTTTCGTGCAGCTTGAAATTGCTGACGACGCAACCCGGGAAAAACTGGGTGGCTCCGAGTCGCGTCGCCTTCTTCGCGCCGGGCCGGGTGATGTCGATGCCGGCGTTCATTTCCGCGAGCAGCGTGAGCAGCCCGACGGAGTCGATGTCGAACACCGGTTTGGCGCCGCCGTGGATGCCCGAGCCGGAGGCGTCTCCGGTGAGCACCAGCAAATTGTGCAGTCCCTGGCTGGAAAGATGCCAGGCCTCGGACTCGAGCGCGTTGCGATTGAAGTCCTTGCAGGAGAGGTGCACCACCACCTCGCGACCCGAGGCACGAATGATCTCACCGAGCGCGGCCGGTGCCAGTTGCGGATTGCCGCCGGCGTTGTCGGTGATGGACACCCAGTCGACGGCGTCGTGGGCGGCGAGTTCGTCGGCGAATGCCACCGTTTTGGCTGCGCGCGTCTCCGTGACCGTGCCGCGTGTGGAAACCAGTTCAACGCCCAGGACGAACGCCGAGGTGGTTTCCAGTTTTTCGCGCAGCGTCATGGAGAGTGCGGGTCAGGCGGCGGTGACGAAACGAAGGAACATCTCAACACTGGAGGGTGCATCCGGGCCGTATCCATCCGCGCCGATCTCGTCGGAGAACATCTTGTTCACCGGAGCCCCGCCGACGGCGATCTTGACGGAGGACAGGTCCGCCTGCTGCTGGAAGGTGTCGATCACCACCTTCATGTACGGCATCGTGGTGGTGAGCAGAGCCGACATGCCGACGATGTGAGCCTGGTGCTCGCGGCAGGCCTCGAGGAACTTTTCGACTGGCTGGTCCACGCCGATGTCGACCACCTTGAAGCCGGCTCCCTCGGCCATCATGCAGACGAGGTTTTTTCCAATGTCGTGAAGGTCTCCCTTCACCGTGCCCATGATGACCGTGCCGCGGGGCGGATTGTTGACGGCGTCGGCGACGAGCAGGGGTTTGAGGATGGCCATGCCGGCTTTCATGGCCCGGGCGGCGACCAGCACCTCCGGAACATAGAGCACGTTGTATTTGAAGTCCTCGCCGACGACGGACATGCCGGCGATGAGTCCCTGGTTCAGGACCTCGTCGACCGGACGTCCGGCGGCCAGCGCCTCGCGCACGAGCCGTTCGACTTCCTTCGCGTTGCCTTCGTAGAGCAGTTGATTGATCTGGGCGTAGTCGGTCATGGTGGGGAAGGGGTCGTCTACCAGGAGGCGGAGTCGATGCAGGCGCGCTTGATCGCCACAACGTTTTCCGTGGGGGTGCCGAAGGGAACCACGGCGGTTCCCATGATAAAGCCAGGCACGGAGCGCCCGCGGCGCAGCTCCCGGCACGCCACGTCGTAGATGGACTCTGGTGTTCCGGTCTCGATCAGGCGGGGAGAGATATTGCGACGGAAGGAACGCTGGTGTTCCCGGCAGACTTCTTCCCAGGCATCGAACTCGCCGGTGAAGTCACAGAGCAGGTTGTTGGCGCCCGTTTGCGCGAGCAGGGGGGCGATCGGGGTGGTGTTGCCGCCGATGATGAGCGGCAGGTCGCGGATTCCCTGGGTGGCGGCCCACTGCACCAGATCCTGGGTGACCGGGAGGACGAACTCCTCGTACATCGAGGGCGAAAGCAATTCCGGCGAGGCCTGAGAGTCGAAGACGATCAGCTCGGCTCCGGCATCGATGTAGGCTTTGGAGAACTCCTTGATGATGCGTCCCGAGTAGTCGAGCACGCTGCGCACCCAGTCCGGCTGGTCGAGGCAGGCGAGGAAGAGCGCTTCGGCCCCAACCAGCGAGATCGCGAGTGAAAACGGACCGGAGATGGCGCCGCGCAGCCAGAAGTCGTCGCCGATGGCGCGACGAACCTGACGTGCCGCTTCGATGTTCACAGGCATGCGGCCGTCCTTTAGCGGATTAGGCAATTTCGCCTGTGTCAGGTCATCCCCGACATGAACGATGTGATTGCCTGGTTTGATGCCCGGAATGGAGGTGTCGGTGCCTTCGTAGAAGCTGACCGTACAACCGACGGCTTCCGCCTCGAGGTTGTAGACATCGACCCCGACCGCGAGGGCGTCGGGACCAATGGCTTCAAATTCGGCCAGCATTGCCCGGGTCAGGAGCTCGGCATCGCGGGAAATGGCGGAGGGCGTACTGCCAATGAACCACGCCTTGTGTTCGTAGATCGCGGGCAGAAAGAGAGGGACGCGGCGGGGCGCGGCGCAGCGGAGCACCGATTCGACCTCGGTTCGGGTGGCGGGAGGGGACAAGGGGGAAGGCATGGCGGGGGCCCGGAGTCTACCCGACGCACCGGTGCGCGTCTTGGCGGATTCGGTCTCTCCGGATTGGTGAATCGGGCAATCGTGACGTTTCAACTCGAAGGTCTTCGATGAGATCCGACGTTTTTGAGCGTTGGGTGTTCTTCGATTGCGACTGAGTGGAAGTGCGGTAGCGTGACAATATGGAACGCCGTACCGTTCGCGAGACGCGGAGCTACTCCCCCGGTGAGGAGACCGCCAACTGGATCACGCATGGGATCGGTGCGCTCCTGAGTGTCGCTGCCCTGGCGCTGCTGGTGGTGGCGGCCAGCCTGCGGGGCGACGCGTGGCATGTGACCAGTTTCGCGGTGTTTGGAGCCACGCTGGTTTTGCTCTACACGGGCTCGACCCTGTACCATGCGCTTCGGGCGGAGCGGGCCAAGGCCTGGTGGCTGAAGTTCGATCACGCCGCGATTTTTCTGCTCATCGCCGGCACCTACACGCCCTTCCTGCTCACCAGCCTCCGGGGCCCGTGGGGCTGGTCGCTCCTCGGGGTCATCTGGACGCTCTGCGGGGTCGGTGCGGTGCTCCAGTTCGCCCGCGGCGTGGGGCGGACCGGCTGGTCCACCCTCGCCTACGTGCTTGCGGGCTGGCTGGTGGTGGTGGCCATCCATCCGATGCTGGCGAAGGTTCCGCATGGCGGGCTCTGGCTCCTGCTGGCCGGCGGACTGAGTTACACCTTCGGCGTGCTCTTTTACCGGTGGCACCGGCTTCGCTACCACCATGCGGTGTGGCATGTGTTTGTGCTGGGCGGAAGTGTCTGTCACTTCCTTGCGGTATTGCTTTATCTGTTACCGCAGACACCCTGAGGAGACCGGGTCGGGGAAGAGCGATGCAGGGCGCCGACATGGGGTACTCACCCCCTGGTGACTCGATCTGACTTCGGGTAGTTTCTGGCATGAACCGTTGTGCGTTGTTGAACCGAAGCGAAGGTGTACCTGTTGCCGTGGACAGGGGTGAGCACGTCCCCCCCGGATCCGGCGCAACCTGTGTCGCGAGGGGGAGGTCGCTGGCTGAACACTCGGTCGGAATTCGGATGCGTTCCCTGGCTTTGCTGGTCTGGATGGGCGCTGTGGTGCCGTTCGCGGCGGCGGCCCCCTCAACGAATGCCCGCGCCCGGGTCGCGCCGGTGGTCACGCTCTATTTCGAGAACGATGTCTTCAGCGGCACCGACCAGGACTACACCAACGGAGTCAAACTCTCCTGGCTCTCGGCCGACCTGGTGGACTGGGGGCAGTCGGGCTGGCGCAGGGACTTGCTTGAGCTCCTGCCATTCGTCAATCGGAACCGGGGTCAGAAAGCCATCGGCTTTGCCCTCGGTCAGAACATCTACACGCCGCGGGTGACCACCGCGCGGAATCCGGATCCGAATGACCGTCCGTATGCCGGGTGGATCTACCTGGAAATGGCGTTCATCAGCAAGACCGACAAGGTGTCCGACACCCTGTCCGTGCAGGTGGGCCTAGTGGGGCCGCACAGTCAGGCCGAGGACGCACAGCGTATTGTCCATGGGTGGATCAACAGCGTTTCGCCGCAAGGCTGGGACTATCAATTGCGCGACGAAGTGGGTGCCAACCTGATTTATGAACGCCGCTGGCGCATCTACGGCCGGGCGTTTTCACAGCTGCTCGGGATCGATCTTGTGCCCCACGTGGGCGGCAGTCTCGGCAATGTTCAGACCTATGCCAATGCGGGCGGCACTCTCCGACTTGGTTTCAACCTGCCCAGCGACTTCGGCGTTCAATTGGCCCGTCCCGGAAGCCTTGGGGGCACACCGACGGATGATTTGGATCCTCGGGTCGCGCTGGACCGAAACGCCAGTTTCTTCGTTTTTGGGGCGGTGGATGGACGCGCCGTGGCCCGCGACATTTTTCTCGATGGAAACACCTTCCGATCCAGCCGTTCCGTGGAGAAGCGGAACTACGTGGCGGATTGGGCCCTGGGGATCGGACTGATCGCCGGACCCTGGCAGGTCACCTACTCCCAGGTCTGGCGGACCCGTGAGTTTGAATCGCAAGCCGGGGGCAACATCCACTTTGGCTCCCTGTCCGTGTCGCGCGCGTATTGAGGTTGAGCCAGTTCCCCCCGTGCGGGTGCGTGTGCGTCAGTAAAAGGATCGGACGCTGGGACATCGCAGGCCCTCGTTGGAGGTGGTCTCGGCGAGGCCGCGACGGGACCACCGGTCCCGCCTCGTGCGTCCGATTTCTTAACGCGACGCCAATCCCCGCGCAGTCGGCGACCCCACCTCCAATATAGCCTAACTTGGATTGCGTTTGGGTTGACGCGCATGCGCGCGAGCGGGAAATCCCGCGGATCGACGACGGAGGGCTTGTCGGCGAGGGGTGCTGCTCCCAGGGTCTGCGCTCGTTTTCACGATGCGCATCTGGGCGAACCAACCGGTCTGGCGTCGGCTGTTCCTGGTGACGGGAGTGGGCGTCGCCATGGTCACAATCGCACTGGCGGTCCTGCGGATACCTGCCGTGCAGCTCGCCTTGTTGCGTTGGGCGGTGACCCATGGCGAGGGCTGGCACCTTGAGGCGACCCGTATTTCCGTGGGCCCGGCGGGTGGGGAAGTCAAAGGGGTGCGACTGGTCATGCCCGGGCTGACGGCGCAGAGCGAGCCCGGCCTGGTCGTACGGGTGGACCCGCTGCGCTGGCTCTGGGGAAAACGAGAATTGCGGGTGGTGGAGGCGAATGTGAATGGCGTCACCGTGTCCCTGACTCCCACGGAGCGAGGAGGGGAAACGACCCCGTTTGCCGGCCTGCTGACGGCGCTCCAGGCGCCGCTGCCCTGGAGCATCGATCACGCCCGGATCGACGCAGCGATGGTCCTGACCGAGGCCGGCGCGACGGTGGCGAAGGGGAAAATCGGGATTGAAGGCGGAGGAGTCTCGTCGGCCGGATCTGGAAATTTTGACTACGCGCTGGAAATGGCCTCGAGCGCCGTGCCGGAGTGGCCGTCGGCCGGTGTGCAAAGCACCGGCCGGATCAGCGT
The DNA here is from genome assembly GCA_016794725.1 of Opitutaceae bacterium. Taxonomy (GTDB): domain Bacteria; phylum Verrucomicrobiota; class Verrucomicrobiia; order Opitutales; family Opitutaceae; genus UBA6669. Next base: position 5,582 of record JAEUGZ010000362.1, read on the forward strand.
GCAGCAGCATGCGAATCACGGCATTGGTCGTCTCGAGCTCAGGGGCGGGCTGACGCTGCCGGCGTTTCGCACCCTGCCAGCCGTGGCGGGGGAATTGGACGTGACGGTGGAGGCGATTCCGGAAGGGGAGCGTTATGGGGGAAGCCTGACCCTGGCCAAGGAGTCGAACGTGCGCTGGAGTGCGACCTTCAACCGCGCCACGGGCAGGGTGGAAGGCCGGATGACTTTCCGTGGAGATTCGCGACTCGTCGCGCCGTTGTTCAAGGTTCCTCCCGGAGTGAACGGGGAGACCTCCGGCACGGTGGATTTCTCGGTCCATCCTGACACGGGTGCGGTGACGCTGACCGTGGACGCGCAGGGTCGGGTGCCGGATTTGCAGCCGATGGCTCCGGACTGGATCGGAGCGGGGCCGTGGGTCGGGCGCTTGCGGGCGACGGCGACGCGGGAAACGGCGCGGTCGCCCTGGATCATGGGGTCGTCACGCCTGAACTTTGGGCCCGAGCTTCACGCCGAGGCCGTGGTCGTGGAGGGACAGGGAACGGAGTCCGCGCGGGTCCGCCTGCAGGCGCTTCCCCTGGATGGGCTCACTTCGGGTTTGCGACGGTGGGGACTGTCCCTCGCGGGAGGCCATGCCGCGGGTGCGTGGCAGGTGACCTGGGACTCCCGGCGCAACGCGGTGGTCTCGACGCTGGCGCCGCTGACGGTGGGGCCCGTGCGCGCAGAAGCGGGGGACAAGCTCGATCTGCCCCCTATCACCCTGGCCCTCGACCTGGCGGCCCAGGGAACGCCTGAACACCTTGAGTGGGAGGTCCGGAACCTGCGGATCAGCGCGGGTGGGGTTGCGACATCCTCCTGTATCGACGTGACGGCGCAAGGGGACTGGAACGGAACCGGGGGAGGGCGGGTGGAGAAGGCCCTGGTGCGCTGGCGGGCGGCGTCCGCGCCACCGGAAGCAGCCGACTTCCTGAGCGTGCGGCTGGCGAACCCGCTCGATCTTTCGGCGGATGGACGACCGCTGTGGAAGGCGGGTCAGGAACTCGTTCAGCTGGAGGCGAACGAGGCGCCCCTTTCGGAACTTGCACCCTGGCTCGGGGAGTGGTTGGTAACGGGAAAATGGAGACGCGGAGGGTCGCTCATCACCGTGACCGACCGGGAGGGGTCCCTCGCGGTGCGGACCCCCGTGCCCTGGCAGTTTTCCGGTCTGGAGATCGCGCAGCGCGGGGAGGCGCCCCTGTGGTCGGGTTCCTTCCAGGTGGCGCCGGATCTGGAGCGTCACGGCGATCGCTGGAGCGGGCGCTTCACTGAACTCGCGTTGCGCGATTCCCTGGGGAGAACCGTGACCGGCACCCTCGCGGGTGCCTGGGCGGAGAGCGACGGCGCCTACCAGGTGAACCTCGACCTGGCTTCGACCTGGCCGGCCGGGACCCTCGGGCCGCCGGCCTGGGGGGACGTGACGGTCGATCTCACTCTCAAGGCCGGGCTGGCCGCCGAGACCGTGCATGCGATTGAAACGATCGAGGTGGTGGTCCGAGACGCCCACGGTGAGCGAGCGCGGCTGACGGGTGATCAACCGCTCCTGGGGGCGCGGCGCCCGACCGGCGAGTGGCTGTTGAATTCGGTGGCTCCTTGGAAGTTGAAAATCGGGACCCTGCCTTTGGGCACCCTCGCTGACTTCCTACCGGCCGGCTGGCGGGTTGAAGGTGAACTCGGCTCCGCTGAGTTTCTCGTTTCCGCCGTTCGCGACGGGTTTCGCTTCCGGCCGTTGCGGCCGCTGGCGGTGTCGCGGCTGAACGTTGCGCAAGCCGGTAAGCCGGTGATCCAGGACGCCGAAGCGTCCTTGTTTCCCGGCATCGATCTCACGGTGCATTACTTGGTGCAGCCCCGCCTCCAGATCGGATGGGAAGCGTCCCTACAGGCCACGGAGGGCCGGGTTCGTTCACCGACCGGTGAGCTGTTGCAGTTCGAGGCGGCGGTGGGGGTGGTTGGGGATGATCGTGCCGCGCTGGTCCGACGGGTGGATGTAGTGGCACGGGGCGATTTGAGTCAGTCGCGGGCGGTGCTGCCCTCGTTGCAGCCGCACCTACCGCCGGCGGGGCGATTTACGGCGCGCCTCGATGGGGGGCTTCTGGCCGGGGAGTTCCTCGATGCCTGGATGCGGATAGAGGAGGTACCGGAGCGGGGAGGGACGCGGCGGCTGGCTCCCCTGGAGATCACTGCCCGTGGCAAGGTGGACGGTGCCCGCCGTACTGCCGAGGCCAGCGTGGAACTTCGTTTGGGGGAGGAGCCCGCCGTCAGTGACCTTAGGTTTGATGTCCAATTTGGTTTGGAACGCGAGAGCCTGCGCATCACGTCGGCTCTCCGAGGAAAACGGTGGGACATGAATGAGACCCTGGCCTGGAGCCGGGCGTGGGGTGAGCCCGTGGAGGAGGCTCCCGCGTCCCCGGGTGAGTCGACTCCGGCCCCCACCCCGGCGCGAACGGCACTCGGCTCGGCCTTTTGGGGGGCCTTGCGTGGGAGTTTTGATCTTGATCTGGAGGAGGTGGCGTGGACCCCTTACCGGATCGAGGCCGTGCGGGCGCGAATCGATCTGGAGGAACGGCGGTTGAGCCTG
>JAEUGZ010000365.1 GCA_016794725.1 Opitutaceae bacterium
GGCGGCGACATACCACTGGTTGACGACAAAGGCGCGGCCGACAAAGAGCTCGCCCTTCAGGACCCGGGCGAGCACGGCGTTGGGTTTGCCGTCCGGCATGGTGGCGGGAATGAAGGTGCCGATGGCGCGCCGGCCCTGCGCATTGCGAACGCTGGAGGCCACCCGTAGCATGTCCCCCGCCTCATTCATGCGCTGGAAGAAGGTGGCGGTGGCGCCTGGACGGTGCGTGACGCTATCGACAAAGGGAACCGGCACGGCCGAATCCGGCTGCGGCGCCAGTGCCGCGCCGCCGACCGTGAAGGCCGGAAGGGAGAGTTGGCCCTTTTCCTGGGTGAATTGATTCAGGGTTTCCCAGGGCACGACCGAGCCGGCATCCACACCGACACCCCCGGCCCGTTCCACATCGGTGGTCAGGCGCGAGAGCAGGCTGCGTGTGCTCTGTTCCAGTTCGGACCGAAGTGCATCCGCCATGCTGATCGCCTGGCGAACCCGGTCATCCAGACCGCCGAACACCAGGTGGTCCACCTCCTCCGCCGAACGTGTCGCAAGCCGGCCTCCCTGCAGCCAGAGCACGAGGCACACCGTCGCCAGCGGAAGGGCAGACAGCACCACACCCGCGAACACGAGCCGAGTCCGCAATTTCATGAGGGTGACTTCGTCACGTCCGGGTATGGATTGAATCCCTTCGATTGATACAAATGTCAGGTTTTCCCTCGCGCTCACTGTCGGAATCCGCGACATCGTCTGTCAGGCGGCGTCGGGAACGGCTGCGTCCTGACTGTCGCGCGCGTGTTGCCGGAACCGCCGCACCGTGCGACCCGTTGCCTCGTAAAGAATTCCAGAAAAGTGAAGCCGGGGTCGGGCCGGGAAGTCCGCAGGCGGTCCGATCGGCCCGAATCGCGTGGCGGGACACCCCACGGGATTTCCCGGCGATCGTGCAGCGTGCACGCGTGCAACCTGCACGACGCCCCGGGCGAAGCCGGTGATGGACTCCGAACGAGGCTCCACGGCCCGCCGGACTCACAAGTCGGTGGCGCCTGTCCGCCGACGCCTGGGTGTATCACCCCAAGGATTGGGGCACGGATCGGCCATTCGGTTGTAACTGCAAAAATGTAGTTGGAAATCCGACACGATGCGCTGGTGGGCGTACGGACCCAGAAGTTCGGAGTCGGTTCCCTATTCCTTTGTAAGCAGGAATTTCTGGACAGTCGCGCGTCCGGTGGTAGCCAAGCACCATGACACGCACGTTCTTATCGAAGGCAGCAGGGAAAATTGTAGTTGCAGGATTGATATACAGTGCAATGCCGCGGGCGGCCCGCCCCGAGGATGTGGTCGCCTACAAGTTCCAGTCGTGGCAGGAGGACGGCGGGCGCATCCGGGTGGACGCCCACTATGCGCTGATCGAGAAGGATCTCGGACTTGAAACCAAGCTCAAGGTAACCGGGCTGGTGGACGCGATCGCGGGGGCGACGCCCAACGGCCAGCCGGCCGAGGACGGCAGCGATCAGGTTCCCCTCTCCAAGCTGTCCGACCGTCGCAAGGCCTGGTCGACCGATTTTTCGCACCAGTTCAAACGGATCAACCTCGCGCTGGGCTACGCGGTCAGCCGCGAGAGCGATTACATCTCCAAGGGTTGGTCGGTGAACACCCTGACGGACTTCAACGAGAAAAACACCACGCTGCTCCTCGGGTATGCCCGGGTCGATGATGACATCACGGCCCGTTTCCTCCCTGCGCCGCGGATCAAGGTGGGAGATGATGTCGTGCTGGGCTTCACCCAGCTGATCAATCCGCGGGTGTCGCTCACCCTCAATGTGACGCGAGGCGTGGCCGACGGCTACCTGTCGGATCCCTACAAGATCATCCAGAAGAACACCGAGATATTCCCCGGACTTTTTCTTCCCCTGACGTTTCCGGAGAACCGTCCGGAGAAGCGATCCAAGTGGGTTGCCTTTTCGGGTGCCAATGTTGCGTTTGAGAACGTCAAGGGCGCGCTCGACGGCAGCTACCGCTTTTATCACGACGACTGGGGAGTGACCAGCCACGCCCTGGCCCTGGAGTGGTTCCAGAACGTGGGCAGCCGCCTTGTGCTGAGGCCGGCCGTGCGCTTCTACCGCCAGACGGCGGCGGATTTTTATCATGTGACGCTCGATGGGACCTCGATTGTGCCGGGCGATGACGCCAGCGGTCTGGCTCCCTATTATTCCGCTGACTACCGGCTCTCTGAACTCGACACGCTCAATGCGGGCTTGAAGGCCGTGTGGACCATCGTGCCGGACCGGCTCGTGGTCGACGCCACCTATGAACGCTACCTGATGCGGGGGCGCGACGGGAAAACGTCTGCGAGCGCCTATCCGGACGCGAATGTCTTTACGGTTGGCGGCCGCTTCTCCTGGTGAACCGAGCTAAACTTTATCTCCCATGATTGTATCCATGATGAACGGTGTTGGTTCGACACTTCGAGTCCCTTCGCGCCCGGGTCTGTTCCCGCGGTGGCGCCTGGCCGCCGGGCTGGCCCTGGCGGCCGGGCTGGCGCTGACGTCGCCCCTGGCCCGTGCCCAGCTCAAGGTGGGCGACCCGCTTCCCGCGCTGTCGCAGTATGCCCTTGAAGGCAATCTGCCTTCGGTCCTCGGCGGCCGGGTCGTGGTGCTTGACTTCTGGGCATCGTGGTGCGGCCCCTGCAAGGCTTCCTTTCCCACGCTGGTCGCGCTCCAGAACGACTTCGGCGCCGCTGGTTTGACTGTCTTGGGTGTGAGTGTGGACGAGAGTCGCGCGGCCTATGAGGGGTTTGTGCGCAAGCATGCGCCGGTGTTCCCGACCGTGCGGGACGCCGAGCACCGGCTCGTCAAGGTGGTGCGGGCGCCGAAGATGCCCACGACCTACGTGATCGATCGTCACGGTGTCGTCCGACACATCCATGAAGGCTACCATGGTGACACCTCCGCCAAACTTCTCCGAGAACAGGTGAGCGCGTTGCTCGCCGAAAAGCCCTAGGTTCCCCCCAAGACCGTTCCCTTTCCAGACAATGCGCAGGTGCGCGTGGGTGTGCCGTGCCCAAAATCAGCGGTGAAAGCAAAGTCAGTGAATATAAAACTTATGAATACTCCAAATTGGTTTCGCTTGGCGATGGGTCGGCGCTCGTTCCGGTCGTGTCTGACGGTGCGGTTCGGGTTGCGGAGTATGGCCTTGGCCGCACTGGCCATTTCGGGCGTGGGGTGCTCCGGTGTGCAACCGTGGGAGCGGGCCACCCTGACGACGTACGCCATGCGGCCCGATCGGGATCCTCTGGCGGGCGCCATGGGTGAACACATTTACTTTTCGCGCGAGTCTTCGGCGGGTGGCCGCGGCGTGGGCGGCAGCGGCTGCGGTTGCAACTAAATCGTCGGATTCATCTGTCACGCGTCATGACCTTTCTCATTCTGTTCCAGCGTTTGCGGTGGGTCTATCTGCCCGCCTCGCTCCTTTCCATGATCCTGCAGCGCGCACCGCTGGTGCGCGTTCTCGTCACAGCCGAATCCGCCCTTGGCGGCGGGGTCAGCGCGCTGCTGCGTTCGGCCTTTACGGTGGCAGCGGTCGGGAGCTACCACGCGCTGGCCGGCGCAACCCAGCTTGCCACCAGTCCGGCCACGCCGGCGAGCGCCACCGCCGGACAGGCCTTTTCCATGGCTTTTGCCCTGACGGGGGCGCCGTCCGCGGCCAAGTCCTATGAGATCAAGGGCACGTTGCCGCCCGGCCTCAGCGTGCCCGGCATGGTGGGAGACCTGCTCAATGCGAGCACGGGCACCATCACGGGAACTCCCACCACGGCTGGCAGCTACTCGCTTTCCATCCGAGCCTGGAGCAACACGAACAAGCGAGGGGACGGCGGAACTCCCACGTTCACGGTGCAGATCAATGTGCAGGGTGGAGCGGTCGCTCCGCCCAGTTTCACGGCGCATCCGGCCGATGCTTCCGCCGTGGTCGGGGGGAGTGCGAATTTCAGCGCTTCCGCCACCGGAGGCACGGTGACCTATCAATGGCGGAAGGACGGTGGGACACTGGCGGGCGCAACGGCTGCGACACTGAGTTTGACCGGCCTGACCCTGGCATCGGCGGGCAGCTATGATGTGGTGGCTACCAATGCCGGAGGATCGACGACGAGCAATGCGGCGACGCTGACGGTGACGCAGCCGGCGGTCGCGCCGAGCTTCACCTCACAACCGGCGAGTGCATCGGCCAACGTGGGAGGATCCGTGAGTTTCACCGCGTCGGCCAGCGGCACCGCACCGATCACCTACCAGTGGACCAAAGACGGGGCACCGATCAACGGGGCGACGTCGACAACCCTCACGCTGAACGCGGTGACGCTGGCTTCAGCGGGATCGTATCAACTTACGGCGACCAATGCAGCGGGTTCGGCACAAAGCAATGCGGCGATGCTGACGGTGACGCAGCCGGCGGTGGCGCCGAGCTTCACGTCACAACCAGCAAATGCATCGGCAACGGTGGGAGGCACAGTTACCTTCACTGCGTCGGCCAGCGGCACCGTACCGATCACCTACCAGTGGACCAAAGACGGGGCACCGATCAACGGGGCGACGTCGACAACGCTGACGCTCAATTCGGTGACGCTGGCGTCCGCGGGCTCCTATCGACTGACGGCGACCAACACTGCGGGCTCTGCCCAGAGCAACGTGGCGAGCCTGACGGTCAGTGATGCAATCGTGGCGCCGACGTTCAGCTCCCAGCCGGCGAATGCGACCGCGACAGTGGGCGGAACAGCGACCTTCACCGCGTCGGCGAACGGCACCGCGCCGATCGCCTACCAGTGGACGAAGGACGGGGCACCGATCACTGGA
>JAEUGZ010000375.1 GCA_016794725.1 Opitutaceae bacterium
TCGAAACGGAGCGCGGCGCCCGTTACTGGCGGGTGGAAGCCAGTGGCGCTCTTTCGGTCAATTTCCCGCTTCCGGCCCCTATCGGGCTGGCGCCGGTGCCACCCATCTTCACCGTCGATGGCCGGACCATCCTCCAACTCGAACACCGCATCGTTGTTTTAGATACGGAGGGCAACCCCGTCGCCTCCATTGCGGTCGCTTCGAGTGCCGCCCGCTGGGTCGCGCAGCCTGACGGCACCGGTCTGCTCACCGATGGCGGCAGTCTCCTGAGATTCGGGGCGGATTTGAAATCGGAACTGCTGTTCACCCTGGCCAGCGGGTCGTTTGCCGGTCCGGCGCTTGCCCTCGACGAGCGTACCGTGGCCGTGGCGACCAGTACGTCGCTGCTGTTTTTGGAGGCACGAAAATGAACGGCCATCCGATCCGTCCCAATCTGGGACTTCCCGATGTCGAGGTCGTGGTGAAGCTGGGTCTCGAGGCCGTCACCGATCGTCCGATACCCGAGGACCGTGCGTCACCCCGGTCCCCACGCTGCGACTCCGTCCGCCATGGACCGGGCTTGTGCGATTGCACCGCCTCGGGTGCCTTCGTCATTTCGCTCGGCGGATCGTAGTCCGTTCCACTCCAGGATTCCCTCTTACCCATGTTCGGTTCCCTCGCCAAAGCCTTCGGACTCGGTGCCCCGGAGGCTCCGGTCTTCAAGGTGCCCCTCGAAGCCCCTGCCTTCAAGCAGTCGACGGGTGGGGATATCGCGGAGCGCGCCGGACTGAAGGTGCCGAAAGAGAAACCCGAGCTGGCCCAGGGTTCGTCCGCCCGCTTGCTCGAACATCAGTTGAACACCGAGCGTGACATGCTGGGTGCCACAAAAACACTCGCGCACTCCCTGCCTCAGCAAAAGGGCGTGCAGTGGGCGAGTGATTCTGCCCGGATGGTCATCGGCAAGCTCCCGCCCCTGCAAAAGGAGGCGCTCCTCGCGGCTGACGCATTTCAAGGTAATCCCACTGCGGCCACGCGAGCGCAGGCCGCCGCTGCCGCTCAACGGGCCGGCCCCGGGGGACCGGGGGGAATGGCCGCCATGGCCGCATCCTATTGTGACGTGCCGGATGCGCCCCCCGTTCCGGGAGGAGCAGCCTTGGTCCCTGTCTGTGTCACCGGAGCAGTGGTGCTGGCCGCTTCCATCTCTCCCCCGTCCGTCCCGAAGATGCCGGAGTTTCCGCCTCCAAAATTCGAAGCGCCCACCCTCGAATTACCCGCCGTCCCGAAAATGCCGGCTCCGCCGGCGATTCCGCCGCCCGCCGCACCCGACAGTCCCGCGGCGATTAAAAACGCTCAGACCTTCAAGCCGTTCCTAGATCGCGGGCTGGCGCTCGCGGCGGGCTGAAGACGAACTTCTACAATTCAGTGACCTCGAACAGTACGCAACACGCGTAGAGCCTCGCCGAACCGTCATGCCGCGACTAGTCGTCAACACCGCCAAGACCCAATGCACCATGGGAACCGCGCCCGGTACCCTGACGGTGCTGCCAGTCCACATGGCGTTCTGCAACAATCAGCCGGCGGCAACGATCATGGATCACATTCCCATGACGAACATCATGCCGTTCGGGATGTGCACGTCGCTGGCCAATCCAGCCGTCGCCGCCGCCACGGCTGCCGCACTCGGTGTATTGACCCCACAACCCTGCATTCCGGCGACAACATCACCGTGGACCCCCGGCTCGCCTACGATCAGCATCGCCAACCTCAAGGCGCTTAACGATATCTCTATCTGCAACTGCATGTGGGCCGGCGTGATCAAAATCGTCGACCCAGGACAGACCGACACGTTCGACGACTAGATCGGTCTGTGCAGCCTTGTCTGGATGAGGGAGGAGGGACCATAGCAGTATTTCGGGTGATCCGAGATCGAGACTTGCTAGCCGGCGGCGTTGGTTCCCACAGTGAACTCGGTGGCAGTGGGCGCGAAACGAATCGAACCACATCGATTCGCGCGCCCTCTCGGTGCACCCGAACCTCACTATGAACCCATTCCTTCGCGCGTTCGTGTCCTTTTCGGTATGGCTGGGGCTCATGGCGGGAACCGCCTCCACGGCTCTGGCCAGCCCGCCGCCGAACGACAATTTTGTCAGCCGCTTCTCGTTCGGGTCGACTCCCTCCGCCGTCACGACGGGATCCAATGTCGGAGCCTCGCTTGAGCCATCCGAGCCTGACCCAATACCCGGTTATCCCGGGTTTGCGGGCGCATCGGTGTGGTGGAGTTGGGTCGCGCCCAGTACCGGGCCCGTGCTGATCACGACCGCGGGGAGTTCGTTCGATACGGTGCTGGGGGTCTACACGGGAACTTCCCTCCCGGGCTTGTCGCTGGTGGCCTTTAACGATGATGATGGCGGACTCCAAGCGCAGGTCACGTTCGTGGCGACGGCCGGGACCACCTATCACATCTCCGTCACCGGATTCATCTATGTGAACGTGGGATACCCTGAAAGTGGATTCATCGCCCTGCAGGTCGGGCCGGCTGGCAGCAGTCCCGCGATCGCGACACCTCCCGCCGACCTTGAAGTCATCGAAGGACAGCCAGCGGTTTTCTCCGTCGTGGCCACGGGAGCCGGTCCGCTGTCATACAGCTGGCAGCGGCTCCCATTTCAGGGCAATGTGTGGCAAACGCTGGGGACAACGCCGGGATTTTCCGGCACCACGACCGAGCGACTCACGATCCCGACAACCTCCTTGTCCCAATCAGGGGACCAGTATCGCTGTATTGTTGGTAATTCGCTTGTTGGCATCCTGTCCCCGTCGGCCTACCTGGTCGTACAACCAGCCTTTGTCGCCGCTTCGCTCATCGAGCAGCCTTCCGACCTCTCGGTCCCCGTGGGCACGAACGCATCGTTCTCCGTCACTGCAGTCGGCTCGGCTCCACTGAACTACCAATGGCAACGCATGGCGGTGGGTGGAAACACGTGGGTCAATCTCGTCAATGCGGGCTCCTATTCCGGCGTGACGACGCGCACGGTGACGGTTTCTTCCACCGTTCTGACGATGAATGGGGACCGCTTCCGCTGCCTGGTGACCAACTCGGGCAGCCAGGCCACAAGCACCCAGGCCACTCTCAACGTCACACCCCCCAATCAGCCACCGGCCTTTGTCGCTCAACCGGCGTCGATCACCGCCAATGAGGGAACCTCCGCCACCTTTGTGGTCGTGGTCGGAGGAAACCCGCCGCCCTCGCTGCAGTGGGAGCGCTCGGTCGACAACGGCAACAGTTTTCAGGCGGTGGCTGGAGCGACCGCTGCCACGCTTCGCCTCGACGGTCTCCTCTTTTCTCAAACGGGTCACCGTTATCGGGTGCGCGCCGTCAATGCGGCGGGCAGTCTGGTGAGCTCGGTCGCGACCCTGACCGTTCTCGAGGTGATCTTGCCGACGCAGATCACGACCCAGCCCACCGGAGGCATTCTGCAGGTGGGCGCCTCCGTGACGCTGAGCGTTGCCGCCTCCGGCACCGGACCGTTCACATATGCCTGGTACAAGGACGGGCGCCCGATCTCCGGCGCGACCGCATCGACTTTGTCGCTGAACAACCTCACCGCCACCGATACGGCCGGATACTTCGTGGCAGTCACAGGGCGGGGCGGCCGAGCCGAATCGCGCAGCGCCTTAATCACCGTGCTGCGTCCGCCCCAGTTTACCGTGCAACCGGTCGACGTGCAGGTGCAGGTCGGTTTGAACGCTGCGTTCCGCGTGGTGGCCAGCGGGGAGCCGCCTCCCAGTGTGCAGTGGTTCAGCCGCACCGGGACGGGTGCCTGGACGGCCCTGGCCGACGGGGGACAGTTCAATGGCGTATCCACCTCGTTGCTCAGCGTGGGCACGGTAACCGCTGGACAGAACGGCCTGCAGTTCCAGGCGAGGGCGACCAACGGGGTGGGATCGGCTGACAGCGCGGTCGCCACCTTGCGGACCACCCCGGCGAGCTCCACCCTTCGCATCCGTTCCCAGCCGCAAAGCGTGCTGGTGCGCGCCGGACAATCGGCTCAGTTCACCGTCGAAATGGAGGGGAATGGTCCCTACACGTTTCAGTGGAGTCAAAACGGTGTCACGCGCACCGGAGCCACGAATAGCATCTGCCGGCTTGCGACCACCACGGCCGACAGCGTCGGCGGTTTTTCCGTGGTGGTGACCGATGCCACCGGAGCGAGTGTGACCTCCAACGTCGCCTACCTCACCGTGGCGGGTGCAGTCGATCCGAATTTCGACCCACGGGGAGGCCCGGACGGCGAAGTCACCGAAATACTCTCGCTTTCCGACGGCGGGTATCTGGTTGCGGGTTCCTTCGACCGCTTTGCCGGAGTGGCGCGGAATCGTCTCGTGCGGCTGCTCAAGTCCGGGGCGGTCGACGGCAACTTTGATCCGGCGGGAGGACCGAACGGGCCCGTGCGCGCCATGCTTGAGTTGAAAGACGGCAAGTACATCATTGTCGGCCAGTTTGACCGTTTCGACCAGGAGGTCGTGCCGGGGGTCGTCCGCGTTGATTCCAAGGGTCGCCTCGATCCCACCTTTTCCGCCGACCTGCCGCTGCCCTTCATCGGGCGGGAAAGCGAGATCCCCGCGCTGGAGCGGTTTCAATTTGCGGTCATCGGTCTTCGCGGGGGCGGGTACCTGCTCGGAGGAAAGCTCGGTCTGGTCGCGCTGCGCACCACGGGGGCGCACGATCCCCAGACCGTGTACCGCACCACCGGCGGAGTCTTCAGCCTCCTCCAGCAGTTTGATGGGGGCATCCTTGCCGGCGGCGATTTCACCGTGATGAGCGGCTTTGTCCGGTCCCGCATGGCACGGCTGTCCGAAGATTTCCGGATGGACCTGTCGTTTGATGTCGGCACCGGACCCAACGGGAGCGTCCGCACGTTGTTGCGCGCACCCGATGGAGCGATCTACGTGATGGGGTCATTCACGTCGTTCAACGGCCAGCCTCGCGCCTCCGGCATCGCCAAGATCGGCCCCCGTGGGCAACTCGACGCGAATTTCAGCCCGGCCCTGGCCCCGGTCACGGCGTCGTCCGACTCCAGCACGATTGCATCGGGAGGGTCGCGGCCCACCGCCGGTCGGCTGGATGCCATTCGAGCCGGCCAGGTGCAGCCCAACGGCGGGCTGGTGGTGTCCAATGGCATCAACAACGCCCAGTCGGTGGTCGCGATCAACCCTTCCGGAAGTATTGCCGCCAATGATACCGTGACGGTGACCGGCTCGGCCAACGCCCTGTCGATCACGGAAAACGAAGGGGTGGCCGTCGGCGGAGATTTCTCCACGCTGGCCGGCTCGGATCGCAGCAACCTCGGCGTGGTCGTCGACTCCAGCAACTGGAGTCGATTGATCAACCTTTCGTGTCGGGCGCGAGTTTCGCCGGCCAACGGCGTGCTGATCCTCGGCTTTGTCATCGAAGGGCCGGATGCCATGCGCATCCTCGTCCGGGGCGCCGGACCGACCCTGCGCAACTACGGCATCACCGATGCGGTGGCCCGGCCTCAGATCACGCTTTTCAATGCGGCGGGGCAGGTGATCGACCAGAATCTGGGCTGGCAGACGGTGGCGGACCCGACCGGTCTGGCCCAAGCCATGGCCCAGGTCGGTGCCTTCCCCTTCACGGCGCCTGAAGACACCGCCATCCTCATCAACCTTCCGCCGGGCGCCTACACCGCCCATATCGGCGGCTATCAGGGTTCCCAAGGTGTGGCCTTGGGTGAAATCTATGCCGTGGACCTGGGCCGGAGCCGCCTGGTCAACTCCGCCGTTCGCGGTCCGGTGGGAACAGGCGAGAACCTTCTTATTCCTGGATTTACCGTCTCCGGTGGTTCGCGCCTATTGCTGCTCCGCGCCGTGGGGCCCACCCTCGGTGGCTTTGGTGTTCCCAATACCCTTGCGCAGCCCAAGATGGAATTGAAACGCAGTAACGGGACCTTGGTCGCGACCAACCAGGGCTGGCGGACGGGATTCGATCCGGCCGCGGTCCAAGTGCGGTCGAATTCCGTCGGGGCCTTTCCCTTGGGTGCAACCAGCCTCGATGCAGCCCTGTTGACCTCACTCGAGGCCGGAGGATTTACGATTACGGTCAGCGGTGCCGACGGCGGGACGGGAGCCGCCCTGGTGGAGGTCTACGATGCCAATGGAGTGGAAGAGCCCGTGCTGAATCAGTGAGCTCCGGCCGCGCCCGCGGTCTTTGTCCGTCAACTTGCAACTAGCGCCTGGAATGCCCTGCTTTCGAGCTTGGTTTTTCAATGGCCGCCCGGTTGTCTTGCCGGTTTCATCGCTATGGCACTCGCACTTCTTTTCGCCGGTCAGGGCGCTCAGAAAGTCGGCATGGGGAAATCCCTTTATGCCGGTTCACCGGCTGCCCGGGCTCTGTATGACGAGGCAGACCGGACTCTGGGCTGGAGCCTGAGTCGGGTCAGTTTTGAAGGGCCGGAAACCGACCTGACTCAAACCAAAGTCTGCCAGCCCGCTTTGTTCGTCCACGGCTTGGCGTTGCTGGCGGCGCTGCAGGAAACGGGGAAGATCCCCGTCGGACAGCCGCAGGCGGCCTTGGGGCTTTCGCTGGGTGAAATCACGGCTTACACGGCGGCCGGAGTCTTTGACTTTGCCACCGGACTCCGCGTCGTCGCGGAACGGGGCCGGCTCATGCAGGCCGCGTGCGAAAAAACCGTCGGCGGCATGGCTGCGATCGTCGGTGAAGACCGGCAACGAGTCTCCGAGCTGTGTCGGGAATTCGATGTCGAGGCCGCCAATTTCAACGCCCCGGGTCAGATCATCATTTCCGGGGAAAAGGGCCGCATCGACGCAGCCGTGGCGGCGTGCAAGGAACGGGGATGGAAACGGGTGTTGCCGCTCAATGTCGCCGGCGCCTACCACTCGCGACTTATGGAACCAGCCCGGTCCGCCTTTGCGGAGTTCCTGGCCGGTGTGTCCTTTGCGGCACCCCGGTTCACCGTGTACACCAATACGACCGGCCAGGCGCTGTCGGACCCGGACGCCTTGCGTCAGGCTTTGGTCAAGCAGGTGGTCTCGTCCGTGCTATGGGAGGACTGTACCCGCGCCGCCGCCGCTGCCGGCCAGCCTGAGTTTTGGGAATTGGGACCCGGGGGCGTTCTCGCCGGACTGGCCCGACGCACCGAAAAGGCCTGGGTCGTTCGCTCTTTCAGTGAATTCGCGGATGTTGTCGCCTGACGTCGCGTCCTCGTCTTTCCCTCCTCGCCAACCGTTTCTCCCTGCACCTGTGGACGTACCGCTCACCCGCAATTTCTGTATCATCGCCCACGTCGACCACGGCAAGACCACGCTGTCCGACCGCCTGCTCGAGTACACCAATACCGTCCAGCAGCGGGTCATGACTGACCAGCATCTTGACTCGATGGACCTCGAGAAGGAGCGCGGCATCACCATCAAGAGTCACCCGGTGACGATGCACTATCCCGCCAAGGACGGGAAGACGTACAAGCTGAACCTGATGGACACGCCGGGCCACGTCGATTTTTCGTACGAGGTCTCGCGCTCGCTGGCGGCCTGTGAAGGCGCCGTGCTGCTCATCGATGCCGCCCAGGGCGTGGAAGCCCAGACTGTGGCCAACGCGCACCTGGCCTTCAGCCAGCACCTCAAGATTATCCCGGTGATCAACAAGATCGACCTGCCGAGCGCGAACCTGGAGCTCTGCATGAAGCAGCTCGAGGACATCCTGACCATCCCCGCCGAGGAGGCGATTCTCGCCAGCGGCAAGTCAGGCATCGGCATTCAGGACATCCTCGAGGCAGTCATTGCACGCGTCCCGCCGCCGCGGTGGGCGGACTACCCGCAGACCCGGACCCTCGTGTTCGACTCGCTCTACGACGCCTATCGGGGCGTCATCGCCTACAGCCGCGTCTTCTCCGGGGCCGTCAAGGCCGGAGACATCATGCAGCTGATGAGCACGGGGCAGAAGTCGGAGGTCAAGGAGGTGGGGGTGTTCACGCCGAAGATGGTGAAAACCGACGTGCTCAGCGCCGGGGATGTCGGCTACATTGTCTCCAACATCAAGGACACTGCGGACATCAAGACCGGCGACACCATCACCCTGGCCCGTCAACCCGCCGGGGACATGCTCCCAGGCTACAAGGAAGTCCGTCCGATGGTGTTCTGCGGACTGTATCCACTCGAAAGCTCCGACTACGAGAAACTCAAGGCCGCGCTCGGGCGCCTGCGTCTGAACGACTCGGCCTTCGTCTACTCATCGGAGAGTTCCGTTGCACTGGGCTTCGGCTTCCGCTGCGGGTTTCTCGGCCTGCTCCACATGGAGATCACCCAGGAGCGGATCCGCCGGGAGCACGATGTGGACATCATCTCGACGTATCCGAGTGTTGTTTACCACGTGGTCAAACACAACGGCGAGGTCATGGAGGTCGACAATCCGATCAATCTTCCGGATCCCGGCACCTTCATCGAGATCCGCGAACCGACGATCAAGGCGGCGATCCACATCCCGAACGACTGCATGGGTGACATCCTTTCCATCATCATGGAAAAGCGCGGCGTCTGCGAACACACCGACACGCTGGACGCCAACCGCGTCATGCTCACCTGCATTCTCCCGCTCAACGAAATCCTCGTCGATTTCAACGACCGGCTGAAGAGCATCACGCACGGCTACGGTTCCATGGACTATGAGCTGGGCGAGTACCGGGCGAGCGACCTGGTGAAGATGGACATCATGATCAACGGGGATCCGGTCGATGCCTTCGCCAGCATCGTGCACCGCGAAAAAGCCGAGGGCAAAGGCCGGGAACTCTGCGAAAAACTCGCCGAAATCATCCCGCCCCAGATGTTCAAGGTCGCCATCCAGGCGGCGATCGGCGGAAAGATCATTGCCCGCGACAATGTCCGCGAAATGCGTAAGGATGTGACAGCCAAATGCTACGGCGGCGACATCTCCCGCAAGCGCAAGCTCCTCGACAAACAGAAGGAAGGTAAGAAGAAGATGAAGCAGATCGGCCGGGTTTCGATTCCGCCGGATGCCTTCATTCAGGTGCTCAAGAACTGACCGACTTTTCTCACTAACCCAGGACACCCGTGTTCGGACTCTTTGCCTCCCAAGAAAAGAAAATGCGGAGTCACGCCGCCAACTGGCTGGAACTGGCCGAGAAGGTCCATCACTTCCGCCGCGACGTCCTCCCGCCCAACGAGGTGGCCGAAATCCAGGCGCGGTCCGCGCAGCTCAAAAGTGAGCTCAAGGACGGGAGCGATTCGGCCAAGCTCAAGCTCTCGATCGAAGCACTCGAATTGGTGCTCCGGCGCACGGGCGGAAAGGTCTATCCGAAATCGTCGCTGGTCGAGAACGTGGAGTTCTTCCTCGTGGCGGCGATTGTCATCCTCGGCATCCGCACGTACTTCGTGCAGCCCTTCAAGATTCCGACCAATTCCATGTGGCCCAGCTACTATGGAATGACCCCGGAGGTATTCAAAGCGAAGGCGGAAGAGCCGGGTGCACTCGCGCAAGCGGCTCGATTTGTCGCGTTTGGAGCCCGAGCCAAACGGCTGGATGCGCCGCAGGACGGTGAAGTGCTGATTCCGGTGGCCACCATCAATGGACACGAGAGCCTCTTGGTTCGTATTGTCCCGGGGCGGTCATGGCTGGTGTTTCCCGCCAAGTTGAAGGAGTATGTACTCTACGTGAACGACGCTCCCGTGACGGTGACCGTTCCCCTTGATTTCGACTTCGAGTGGGCACTCATGGAGAGCTACTTTCCAAAGTCGAATAAGCTCAAAGAAGCAATTAAGAGCAGTATGCGTAAGAACCAGTTTGTTGTGCGGGAGATTTCCTTTGCCGGTCAGCGGCATTCGATGACTTTCCTGCGAACCGGACGTCAGGTCAAAGCAGGGGAGCGCATCCTGTCTTTCGACCTTATGACCGGTGACCAGCTCTTCGTGGACCGGATGAGCTATCATTTCATCCAGCCCAAAGTCGGCAGCGGGTTTGTCTTTCGAACCGGAAATATCTCCGGCATCGGGGGCGACCAGTATTATATCAAGCGGTTGGTGGGTGTTCCCGGAGACACGCTTGAAATCGTGAAGGGTGATCTCAAGTCGAAGGACAATCTTGACCGACTGGCCCCGGATGACTTCTCGGGCGTGCTGATGCGGAATGGCAAACCAATTTCCGGTGCCGACGCGTTTGCCAAGAACAACAATCGTGAGGGACTGTACCGCGGCTACACCGCCATCGAAAGCATGACCTTTGGTCGAACAATCGAAGTACCAGAGCATCAGTATTTCGCACTCGGCG
>JAEUGZ010000403.1 GCA_016794725.1 Opitutaceae bacterium
GCGGCATAGCGCGCCCAGGCCACGGCGTCGTGGGTGAAGACATCACCTCTCGCCGCCCTCTCAGCCTCGGCCAGGTCGACGGCCCGACGGGCATCGCTTCCGCGGGTGGCAAGAAAAAGGGAGAGCGTGCGGGGATCCGAGGCCTCGCCCCGCTCGGTCAGCGTGCGCTCGATCGTCACCGCCCGCGGTTCATCACCCGCCGCCCGGCAGGCGTCGGCCAGCCACCAGTGGTACTCAGGCAGGGGATTCAGCTCGGCTGCCCGGGAGAGGGACGCTACCGCCTCGGTCGTCCGATTCAGCGCGAGGAGCGCGCGACCCACCGCCAACTTGGCCGGAGCGTAGTCGGACACCAGCGCGTCCGCCCGCTCCGCCAGCCGCAAAGCCACCGCGATGTCGCCCGCCTGCAGGCGATAGGCCGAAAGTCGGACCGCGAGCCAAGCCCAGGTCTCAGGACCGGTTGACGATCCTGCCGCCATGGCCGCCGCCATGGCTTCTTCCGCGCCCGGCAGATCGCCCTTGAGCCAACGGAGGTGCGCCACCCGGGCGAACGACTCCGCCGAGGGTCGCAGATCGACGGCGCGCTGGCAGGCCGCCGCGGCCTCATCAATTCGGCCCTGCTCCATCAGGCAGTCACTCAGGAGGGCATGGTCCCACGCCAGACCCCGCTGCCGCACGAGCGCGCGGGCCAGGGATTCCGCCTCGGAAAACCGGTGCAGGTTGTGCAGCACATGCCCGCGAAGCAAGAGGCTGTCCGGCGAAGGACCGAAGCGCGACTCCATCGCCGACGCGGTCGCCTCGGCGAGCTTGTAGAAGCCGGCATCCTGGGTGCGCCTCGCCTTGGCGACAAAGGCCCAGCCGAGGCGCTCGTAGTGAAAAGGCTCCGACGATGGGGATCTGACCCGTTCCTGCCATCGGGAGATCTCCGTATCCTCGGCGGTGTCGCCTCCGGAAGGCAGCAGGATGATCTTGTCCGCCGGGGCCGCGGCGCGGGAGACGACTTGCAGCAGGCCGGCCGTCACCACCAGAAACCAGACGAATCGTATCCTGGATGTTGATTTCACATCCATGAATCGAACGAAGACGCCAGCCGGATGCGCCCGATGAACTATTCGCAAATTGTCCTGATTTTGTGCATCCAAAGCTGGCCGGACTTCGTAGGAGGGGGACTTCGGCCCTTAGCTCGACCGAGGATATGCATGCAGGATTGGTTCGGGTGGAGGGCGTTCCCGCAGTCGCGCATGCGCGTCAACCTAAGGGTGGTGTTCGTTGGAGGTGGAGTCGCCGACCCCGCGGGGAGTGGCGTCGCGTGAAGAAATCGGTCACCGGAAGCGGGACCGGTCGGTCCCGTCGCGGCCTCAGCGAGGCCACCTCCAACGGAACCGCTATCTCAGCGCGAACCAAGGTCGATGTTCGTTGGAGGTGGGGTCGCCGACCCCGCGAGGATGGGCGTCGCCTGAAAAAGTCGGGAAACGGAGGAGGAACCTGTCAGTCCCCTCGCCGCCGGCCTCTACGCCAACACCGTACGCGCCAACAACCAGTAGAGACCCGCCGCTCCGACCAGCGCCGAAAGGGCGAGGACCGCCCGGGCGGAGACCACATTGCGGCGTTTCCCCCATTGCAACAGGGGCACGAAGGCCGCCGCCACGAGCAATTGCCCGACTTCCACCCCGAGGTTGAAGGAGACGAGCGGCACGAGCAGTCCTCCCGGGGAATCTGCCACACCGAGGTCGCGCAGCACCGACGCAAATCCGAAACCGTGGACCAGTCCGAAGAAAAACGTCACGATCCAGCGACCCCGGGGCTCACTCCCGCCGCGGAGGAGGTTCTCGGCTCCAACAAAGACTATCGACGCCGCGATCGCCGGTTCCACCACGCTGGAGCGGATGGTCACCAGATCGAGCGTCGCCACAATGAGGGTGAGCGAGTGGCCGACGGTGAAACTCGTCACGATGGCTGCGATCGTCTGCCATCGGGTGCAAACCACAAGCAGC
Organism: Opitutaceae bacterium; assembly: GCA_016794725.1. Taxonomy (GTDB): domain Bacteria; phylum Verrucomicrobiota; class Verrucomicrobiia; order Opitutales; family Opitutaceae; genus UBA6669. The sequence continues at coordinate 1,992 of JAEUGZ010000403.1, forward strand.
CCGAAGAGAAACAACAGGTGATCGTAACCCGTAAGGATATGTTCGATACCCAATTTGAAAAACAAACCGAATCCGGCGGGACGCGCCGGCGGCTCCGCCGCGGGGGGTGGCGTGGCCGGAAGGGTCGGGGGCAGGGTCAATGCGATTTCATGGTCCCGCGCGTGCAGCAGGCGTTCGGCGAGGAGCGCTCCGTCGGCCGAGACGACGGTCGTGTAGTGACGGTGTCCCGAAGGCAGGGAGGGAAAGAACGGCAGGGTCAACACCAGCCGCTGGCCCGGCTGGCGGGGAAAACGCGCGTGAAACTCCACGCTGTCGCTCTCGCGAGACTCCACCCGGGTCGTATCCGCCACCAGGGGGACGCCGTCTTCGCTCGCCCGCATGAATTCGCCCACGCGGGGAGCGAGCAACCCGCGGACACGAGCCTGGTCGGCCCCGCGTTCCGCCGTCGGGAGCAGAAAATCCGCATCGGCGGGCGCGAGCGCCACTTCCCACACGACGGCGTCCGGCCGCACCTCAACCCGTCCCGTGCTGAGGCCGGGATCATGGGCGCGCACCGCCCCGGCGCTGAGCAGGAGCAACAGCCCGATTCCCAGGGTCCCACGCAGCAAGGTCGCGAGCTTCATCATCATCATCAAACGCCCGGAGCGGTCACGAAGATGCATCCGCAGAGGTCACTCCGCCGGCACGAGGTGGGCACCGCGCCACGCGCGCCAGGACTCCGCCTTCACACACAGGAGGGCGGTGCAGCCATTGGGACTGACAATGTCGGTGTGCGATGATCCCGAGGCGGTGTGATAGTAGTCTCCCGTCCGAAGCAACCGGCCGCCGCTGGTGACATCCCCACTCAAAACCATCCCAAATTCCGCGCCGTGGTGGACGTGATCGGGAAACCGCTGGCCGGGCTCGATTTCGACAAACAACAGCGCCACGCCGGTCGTGTCGTCGGCCGACAATTCCTTCAATCGCACGCCCGGCACGGGCGGTCGCCACCAATCGGCCGCGGACCTGACCGAGGCAAATCGCCAGAGCAAGTCAGGTCCTGGCCCGGGCGCTCCCGACTCAACCGCGGGCGCCTGGGAGGCCCGCACCCGCGCCAGCAGCCGGGCCTTGAGGCCGGGGGGAGGTGTCACCGGAGTCGGCAGCCAGGCTAGGTGAGCCACGGTTTCGGCCGTTGTCCCAAATTCTTTTTCGATTCCCAGGGCAAGGGCAGGGGCGGCCGCACTCGCGGGCGCACCGCAGACCGGGCAGATCTTCTTTCCAGAAGTCGCCCGATTTGAATCACGATTGGAATTCTTAGCCATGAGCGCGCATGGGGTTCAAAGGGATTTGTAACTTCAATAATCCACGCCGAATCCGAGCCTTGACCGTGCCCAGGGGCAGACCCAGGCCGTCGGCGATCTCCTGCTGAGTCAGGCCGTCAAAGAAAGCGAGTTCAATGGGGCGGCGCTGGTTGAGGGGCAACCCGCCCACCGCCAGTCGCACGGCTTGACGCACCTCCGCCGAGGCCAGCAAGGACGGCCCCAGGGGGTCATCGACGAGTTCAGGTGCCGCTTCCGCCTGCGCCTCCGCCATGCGATCGCGGTGCCGGTGGTTGCTTCGCAGCCGGTCGATCGCCTTGTGGCGGGCCAGCGTCACCGTCCAGCAAAAGGGGGTCCCCAAGTCCGGCCGGTAGCTTGGAGCATGTTCCCAGATTTGCCAAAATGCTTCCTGGAGAACATCCTCTGCCTCCACTTTGCTGCGCAATATTCGCAATACCAGTCCGAAAAGGAGAGGGGCCAGTCGGTCATACAACGCCGCAAACGCCGCCTCGTCCCGTTGCGCGACCCGCAACAGGAGGTCGGTTTCTTCAGATACGGTTGGCGGACGGGCCATTTCCCTCATCCTTCGGTGGTCCCTGCCAGCCGCTCAATGCTGAACTCCCTCCCGGCCACTTTTGTGCATCCGAAACGCGGTGGACAGCGTAACCACCCGGCAGGTTCGTTGTCTAGGCTCCCACCATGACGTCGCCCACGTCCCCCATGCCCGTTTTGCCCTCTGCCCCTCCGTCTCTGACAACCGCACGCATGGCCCCCACGCTCCATGAGATGCTGCGGATCACCCCGTCGGAACTCGGTTTGACCCCACGCACCGCGGTGTTTGGAAACTCGGGCTCGGGCAAGAGCACGCTGGCCCGCCTGCTGGCGCATCGCCGGCCCTTTCCGGTGCTGGACCTCGACTCGCTGGTCTGGGATCCCCGCCGGATCGCCGTGCGGCGACCGGAACAGGCCGTCCTCGCCGACCTCAAGGCTTTCACCGACCACCATCCGGGTTGGATCATCGAAGGGTGCTACGGCGATTTGATCGAAGCGCTTCTGCCACTCTCGCCTGAGTTGATTTTTCTCAATCCCGGCCGGGATGCCTGCATCGAACACTGTCGTCAGCGTCCCCACGAGGCCCACAAGTACACGTCAAAGGAGGATCAGGACCAGCGTCTTGGGTTTCTCCTCGACTGGGTCGCCGGCTACTACACCCGGAGCGACTCGCTCTCGCTGGCCGCTCATCGGCGGGTGTTCGACTCCTACGAGGGACCCAAACGGGAGCTGCTCACGCCCGTCGAGCTGCTCACCGAACCCCCGCCCTCCGAGCGCGCCGAAGCCCCCTGAGCCGTCGGGTCGTTTCGTTCACTCCCCCGGCTCCGCCTCGATCACCGTCACGGCCCACCAGGGTCCGGCCGACGAGCGGCCCACCGAGGCCCAGTACCACGCGGACACATCCGTCCAGGCTGAACCGTTCTCCGCCAGGAGCCGCTCCCGCACCCGCCACCGCTGGCCTTCGCGCTCCACCCCGAACTCGCTCCAGGTCGCCCCCCGCGCATCGCGCACCAGGCGCGATCGCTCCACCTCGTAGCCGCGGGCCCGGAAACAGTCCGCCGCCGGGTGCACCTCGCGCGACACCCGCTGTATCCAACGTAAAACCACCCAGCGTTCCTCCTGGCGAAAAACACCCGTGGTCAGCGTGGACCGGACGAGGACCGAGGAGAGGCGGTCGTTGCGGGTGATTCGGACCCAGGGACGTCCCTCATACAATTCGGGCCAGCCGGGGAACACGGCGGAGGATGCCGTCGGCGCGCCCAGGGATTCAGCCCGCAGCCACGGAGTCAGGAGCGGAGCCGCCCCCGCCACCGCGATCACCGCCCACAACGCCAGCACCGCGGAGCGTCGCGTCCCAAATCCAGGTCCTTCGCGCTCCGCCTGGCGTTGTCCTCCCCCGCTCCACCGGCCCGCCAGCGCGACCAGGCCGAACGTCAGCCCAAGAAAGAGGACGAGCGCGAGTCCGGAGTGAAACCAGGCCGGAACGCGCCAGAGCCCGGTTTCCACAAAGAAGAGCAACCCGACGCGCACCGCATTCGCGAGAACCACCGCCGCGCCCGCCAATCCGACCAGCAGCAGGGTGTGCCGCGAAGACAGCCTCCGCCAGGCCGCCAGGCCCGCCGCGAGGAGCATCGCCGTCCAGAGCATGTTGAGTCCGCTGCACGGCGCGTCGACCACCACGTCTCCACCCGACCAGGTCAGGCAAACACCCCGGCGCTCCGTCGCGACTCCGCCGCAGGCCACGAGCAGGCGACCCAGCTCCGCCGCCACCACCCGCAGGGGATAACCGACATAAAACTGGAGCGAGTTCATCACCGGCAGGGAGAGCACCAGCAGAATCGCGCGCGCCCACCCACCCGGCCCGCCGCCAAGGACGGCTCCGCATGCCACCACCAGGAGGAACGCACGTGCGAGCGGCGGCAGCGCCGTAGCCCACCCCACCGCCCCGCTCAGGACCAAAAACGCAGTCCAGGCGGCGGGCGTCGTCACGGGGGCCCGCCAGACCTCCCGCGGCGTCGTCAACCCCGCCACCCCCAGCGCGACCAGCCCCCAGCATTCGTCGCCGCCATCCGTCAGGCGGCGCGCATACCACGCCAGCAAGGGCACATGGCAGAGCAGGAGCCCGGCAATGACGCTTCCGCGACGTCCGGCGAAGGCGAGACCCCTCGTCCACGCATCCGGTGCGGGTACAGCCCCATCCGCACCCTTGGTATCCAAACAACAGTCACGCATAGGCCTCAAGTCAAAGGGACAGACGCGAAGGACCTGAGCTCAGCGAAAGGCGTTCCCTCGGCATGTAGGGCCGCCCCTCGCGGGCGCGCCTCGCGTCGAACCGCCGAATCCACGCCGCATGCTCCCATCAAGCTGTAGGTTGATTCAACGATTCCGGGTCGGCGACGCCAGGCGCGCCCGCAAGGGGCGGCCCTACACGCGGAGTGGGCGCATCCACGTTCATCCGAGTCCATCCGTGGTTGCCTGCGGTTGGGCATACGCGTCAATTTGATGAGCCGCAGATGTACCTTGCTGATTGAGATCGGGCTCGAGTGGAGGGCGTCGCTCCGTCGACGCCGGGGGACGGTCCCCGGACCGCTGCGTCCGACCGTTTTGGTTTCCGCGACACGCAACCGGCGCCGTCGGAGCGGCGCCCTCCACCGGAACGGATCCGCAGCTGGCGCCCCTGCACGTGTTTCCTCAACGGCCGCTCTCCTTAAGTTGACGCGCATGCGCGGTTGGGGGGCGGTTTCAACCCGCGGCGGCTGCGGGTTTGAGGTCTTTGCGACACTGGCGCCAGGCGCGCCAGATCACCGCCAGCGCGGCCACGCCGAGCAGGCCGACCGTTTCGGGTTCAGGGGTCGTCGGAACCTCCTCGGCCGTCGCCATGCCCTCCGGCAGCGCAGTCGGCTGCCGCACACTTTCTCCCGCTGCCGTCATCACGCGGGGTGTGGTATCCACCGCGACAAACGAGGTGAAGCGGGTCAGCAGATTGGCCCGCAGGGCGAGTTCGACGATCTCGGCCCGGTGACGTTCCCGGTCCGACCCCAGGGCGTGCAGGTCGTCGAGCACTTCGAGCCGATCGCGCGCCCAGAGTCGCGCCAGCAGGCCCCGTCCACCCAAGTCCACCGCCTGGGCCAGATCCACCTCCTGCTGCCAGGCACCCGACCCGGCGATCCCGGAAATCCAGATTTTTCCCTGGGCGCCCGCAGTCGCCTTGCCCACCCAGGTCAGGGGGCGCAGGGCGAGCACATCGGGTGCGGTCTCAGGGAGGACGTCGCGCGCGCCCAAGGCTCCAAAATCAGCCCGGACCTGCGTGAGCACGGGCGATTCGATCAGCGCACGGAACCGCGCCGCCGCCCGGCCCGCGGCCGCCCCCTGGTCGATCACCGCCGGTTCGGCCCGGCCGGCCCGGGCGAGGCGCTCGATGAGTTCGCGGTTGACCGACGAGCCGACCCCGAAGGCAAACAGGTTGGCGTCTCCCAGCCGCGCCTTGACGAGAGCATAGGCTTCCGCCTCCAGTTCAATGTATCCATCCGTGACGACGACCAGGCTGCGCGCCACCCCCGGTCGTTGGGGAAGGTCGAGCGCCTGCCGCAGGGCCGGCAGGAGTTCCGTGCCACCGCCTCCCGCCTGCCGCGACAGCAGCGCGACGGCGGACGCGATCAACTCCGGGGTCGCCGCCAGCGGCTCCGGCGCCAGGAGGCGGCTGTCGCCGGAAAAGAGCAGGACATTGAAGCTGTCCGCCTCCCGGAGTCCCTTCAGCAGGTCGGTCATGAGCGACTTGGCCGTTTCAAGCGGGAATCCGTGCATGGATCCGGACACATCGACCACAAACACGTAGTCGCGCGGAGGGAGATCGGCGCGCGAGACCCGGGCGGGCGGCTGCACGGTGAGCATGAAGTAGCGTTCGCCCTGCCAGTCGTCGACCAGCAGGCCGCTCTCCAGCGTTTCGCCCACCGTGCGAAACCTCAGGATGAAATCGCGGTTCATCGCCAGGCCCGCGGTCGCATCGAGTTCAACCCGGGCCCGGTTCGGTTCCCGCACCGTCGACACCCGATGGGTTGCGCATTCGATCGCCCCGAGCGGCAGCGCCGAGATGACATCCACGCTGAGCGTGAACACCGGTTCGTCCGCCACCGTGGGATTCGCGAGCACGGGTGCCTGCGGAAACGGTGTCGCTCCGGTCTCGGCCGGCGCCGCGCGCGTGTACCTCGGTCCCACCACGGTGGGAAACACCCACTCGAGGGATCCATCCAGCGCCAGCAGGCGTTCGGTGTAGCGCAGCTCCACCGTGACCACCTCCCCGGGAAGGATGTTGGCGAGGTTCATCTCAAAGACATTGCTGCGATGCGCCTCGAGCAGGGACGCCGACTTTCCCTCCTTTTTCGCTGTCTCGTACACTTTCCGCGCCTCCGCCTTCTCCTTGATCCGGGCTTCGATGCGTCGTCCGCCCACGGTCATCGTCAAGGCATGCACCGCCGCGCGCGTCGATCCGGGAAACACATAGCGCGCCTCAATCGGCCGTGTGCCATCGTTGCTGTAGGTCTGGCTAACCCGCACCTCCGCGATGACTCCCGTCAGTACCGCCTGCACCCGTGTGCTTTTGAGCGGGAAGGCATCGCGGGCTGTTGGTGCGCCGAGCACTTCAAAAAACGGCGCGGTCGAGGGCAGCGTCTCCGCGGCTCCAGCCGTTCCCGAACCCACGAGCCAACCCACCACGACGCACATCCACGCCGTCCACCCTGCGTTGCGAAAAGTCCCTCCCCACCGAAAATTTTGCACCATGCCGCATTCTCTCACTTCTCAGTGAAGCCAGCATGAACCCGCCGTGAAATCGCGATGAACTCAATCTAGGCTCCGACCAGAATTCCCTCCGAATTCGTGAACGTTCGTCCCGCGAGGCGCAGAGGTGTTAACCTAAGGAGCGAACCAAGGTTGGCGTCTGGTGGAGGTGGGGTCGCCGACCCCGCGGGGATTGGCATCGCGTGAAGAAATCGGACCACGGAGGCGGGACCTGTCGGTCCCGTCGCGGCCTCGGCGAGGCCACCTCCAACTGAGCCGCAGGCGGTCAGGCGAGGGTTCGCGTCGTGGGAATGCGCACCTCGGCGCGCACGCCGCCCTCGGGACGGTTGGTCACGAGGACCTCGCCTTCGTGCAGCTTCGCGATTTCACGCACCAGGCTCAACCCGAGACCCGTGCTCTTCACACCGGTGCTCGGTCGGGGCAGGGAATAAAATCGTTCGAAGATGCGCGCCAGCGCGTAGTCGGGGATGCCGGTCCCGGTGTCGTCCACCGCAACCCGCGCCGCGCCATCGGCGCCGGTGTCGGTTCGCACCACGACGGTTCCGCCAGGAGGGGTGAAGGCGAGTGCGTTCTGCACCAGGTTGGAGACCGCCTGCGCGAGCAAGGCCGGATCGCCCCGGCACGCCGCCGGAGCGGAGGCATCAAACGTGAGCGCGACTTGTCCGACCTGGGCCGCGGGCTGGGAGGCGTCCACCACCTCGCGCGCCACCTGCGCGAGGTCCACCGCCTTGAACTCCGGCCGGGCTTTGCGCGCCTCCAGCGAGGCGAGTTGGAGGAGCAGGTCGACCACCCGCTGGATGCGTCCGGCCTCGGCGCGAATGTTCTCGATGAAGCGGACGCGCACCTCCGCGGGAGGATTTTCACCGAGGATCTCCGCGGCGCCGCGGATGGCGGAGAGGGGCGATTTGATTTCATGGGTGAGCGTCTGCACGTAGCGCTCCACGTAGGCCTTGCCCTCGAGCGCAGCCCGCATCTCTTCAAACGCCTGCCGCAGTTCCCCCACCTCACGCCCGGCCAGTCGCGGGAGCGAGGCCGGCCGGCCGTCGCGCACCGCCTGCGCGTACGCCGTCAGGCGCGCCACCGGCGTGGCAATCCAGATGGAAAAGGCCACGCCCACCATGACGATCAATCCACCGCCCGCCAGCCCCGCCAGCATCACCCGCTGGCGGGCCGCACTGACGAGGTCGTTGATGCTCGCGGTGGGTTTGCCGATGGAGACCGTGCCGAGGATGCGGTCCGACACCGCGGCGCGCACGGGCGCACCCACGTACATCACCTTCGTTTCCTCGTTGCCGGGTTCCGTGGCCGTCGACCGCGCGCCATACTTTCCCTTCAACGTGCGCGAAACATCCATCCACTGCGAGTAGTCGAGCCCTTCGTCGGAGGGCACCACGGAATCGTAAAGCACGATGCCCTTTTCGTTCGTCACGTACACCCGCAGGTCCACCCGGTCCTTCGTCAGGCTGTAGATGCGTGCATAAAAGCGACGCTCGAACGCGCGCCGAAAGAGCTGGCGGACCTTTGCGGTGTCGATCGCGCCATCGACGGCGTCGCGCTCAATCATCGACGCGAGCAAATTCACCGTGTCGACCAATGCCTCCTCCATCGACTCCAGGTACCGGGGCCGCAGTTCCGCGAGGCTGCGATTGACCAGGTAATAGAATCCTCCACCCACGATCAGCAGGTAGACCAGGAGAATTCTTGTGCGAATGGTCATGACATCCGCAGGGAATAGCCCAGCCCGCGGTGGGTCTGGATCGGGTCGCACTGGGGTGTCACACTGCGGAGTTTCGCCCGCAGCATCTTGATGTGCGCATCGACCGTGCGGTCGAGACTCGCCCCCGGGTCTTCCCAGGCCTGGGTCATGAGTTCATCACGGGAAAACACCTTGCCCGGACGCCCCAGCAGCGCGCGCAGCAACCGGTATTCGTAGCGCGTCAATTCGAGCCGCGTGCCCTCGTAGCGGATTTCACACCGGTCTTCATCGAGGGCAAAACTCGCGGCGCCCTCGCGGCGGGGTGCACTCGGCGCGCCGTCGCGGGTGAAGGCGGGAGCGCGACCACCCGCGGGTCCGCCGGGGCTCGCCAGGGGAAGCGTCACGGAAACAGGAACGGGAGTGGGAGTGGGACGCGTCCGTCGCAGGATGGCTTTGACCCGGGCGGTGACCTCCCGGGGACTGAACGGCTTGGTGACATAGTCGTCCGCCCCCAATTCGAGACCGAGCACGCGGTCCAGTTCGTCGGCGCGAGCGGTGAGGAAGAGCACCGGCACCTGGCTGATCGTGCGGATGCGTTTGCACCACTCCAGCCCACTGCCGTCCGGCAGACCGATGTCGAGGATGACGAGGGCAATGTCGTTCGCCTGGATCACCGCGAGCCCCTCGCCCCCGGTCGTCCGCCACTCCGGCTGGAACCCTTCGGTCCGCAGCGCGTAGACCAACGTATCGGCGATGGCCGGTTCGTCTTCGATCAGAAGGATGCGCATGGGACCTTGAGTTGCCCGAGCTGGTGTCGTTCAGAAAGTGAACCACGGATCGACACGGATAAACACGGATTCGGCATACCAGCAATCCTCGACCTGCAAGGTGACAGCCCACCTTGGTAGAGCCCTGATGTATCCGTGTTCATCCGCGTCCATCCGTGGTTCAATCGCGGTTTGTAGGATCAATCGTTCCGGTTTAGTTCGCGGGCCGGTCGAGGACGAGGTCGCTCCATTCGCCGAGGGTGCGGGTGGCGACCGGCCAGGTCGGAACACGCGCCGAAAACGCACGGCGCACGGTTTCCAGCTCAATCGAGAGAATGCCGCTCAGCACCAGACGTCCGCCCGGAGCCACCGCGCCGACCAGCTCGCGGGCGAAGGCCATGAGCACATCGGCCTGGATGTTGGCCATGAGCAGGTCCACCTCGCGTCCGGCCAGACCCGTGACCAGATCGGCGGCAAAGAAAGGCACCACCCCGTCGAGTCCGTTCAACGCCGCATTCTCCAGGCTGACGTGGACCGCCTCCGGGTCGTTGTCGAAGCCCTCTACGTGTTGAAAGCCCAACCGCGCCGCCGAGAGCGCGAGGATGCCCGAGCCGCAGCCGACATCGAGCACCCGCTCGGGACGCGGGCCCGAAGCGAGCGGAGCGGATCGCTCGCGTTCCTCGACGTAGGTGGCGAGGCGTTCGCAACAAAGTCGGGTGGTCTCGTGGTTGCCGGTGCCAAAGGCCAGGCCCGGGTCCAGCCAGATCACGGCATCGCCGGGCGGAAGCACGTGCGTGTCGCGTTCCCAGATCGGCACCCAGTGGAGGCGGCCAAATTTCCAGGCATGAAAGTGCGCCTTGTAGCTGTCGCGCCAGTCCTGGTCGGCGAGTTCGCGCACCTCCGGGATCGGTGTCGAAATGCCGGGATCGAGTGCGGCCAGCACCCGTTGCCAGGCCTCCTGGGCTTCTTCGCGGCGCTCAAAGTAGCCCGCGATCCAGGCGCGGGCCGAAGGCTTGTCCTCCAGCACCATCAGGCGTCCATCCTCGAGCAGACCGAGTGTTTCCTCGACCAAAGGCACCCATTCCAGGGCGATCTCCGACTTCAATTCAAACAAAGGCATGTCCTTACTCCAAAACCGCCTGCCGGCCCCGACGGCGAGAGATTTCGGCTGGGAGCCCCTCAGTCGCCGTTGATCACCGCCCGCATGACCTTGGCCAGATCACCCAGGCGGTAGGGCTTGGCCACCACGCCGCGGAAACCGTGCGCCTTGTGGTTGGCCAGCACCGGATCGCTGGAATAGCCGCTGGAAACAATGGCGCGCACTTCGGGATCCACCTTGAGCAGTTCTTCCATCGCCTGCTTCCCTCCCATGCCTCCCGGCACGGTCAAATCCATGACCACGACCCGGAACGGCCGTCCCGCCTTCATCGCGGCGGTGTAGGTGCTGATCGCGGCGGCGCCATCGGAGACGGTCACGACCTCGAATCCCAGGCGCGCCAGCAAAGCCTGCGCCATGCGGCGGATGGTCTCCTCGTCGTCCATGAACAGCACGCGTCCGGCCAGCCGGTCCGGCAGCGTCGTACCGGCCACCTCGGCTGCGGGTGCAACCTTGGCCGCCGGCAGCCAGAACCGGAAGGTGGTGCCGCGACCCGGTTCGGACTCCACCTCAATGTGCCCCTGGTGTTTGCGGATGATGGAGTAGACCGTCGCCAGCCCCAGCCCGCTGCCGCTTTGTTTCGTCGTGAAGTAGGGATCGAAGATGCGCGTCAGGTGTTCCGGGCGGATGCCCTGACCGGTATCGGAAATTTGGATCGAAACAAACCGCCCCTCGCCGGCGGTCGCACCCTCGCTGCGATCGGGCCGGCCGGTGAAGTTGCGCAGCTGGATCTGGATCCGGCCGCCCTCCGGCATGGCCTGCACGGCGTTGATGACCAGGTTCTGCACCACCTGGCCGATCTGACCCTTGTCCGCGTCGGCCGGCCAGAGCGTCGGCTCGGTGTCGAATTCGCAGCTGACCTTGGAGCCGTGCAGGGCAAACGCGGCGGATTCCCGCACCACTTCGGGAAGGCGGACCGCGCTGCGCACGGGATCGCCGCCCTTGGCGAACGTGAGCAGCTGCTGGGTGAGGTCCCTCGCCCGCATCGCCCCACGCTCCGCCTCCTGCAGCCAGCGTCCGGCGGTGGCCATGACCTGGGAGTCGAGCTGGGCCAGTGTCAGGTTGCCCATCACCACGGTCAGGATGTTGTTGAAATCGTGCGCAATGCCGCCGGCGAGGATGCCGACGGACTCAAGCTTGGAGGCCCGCAGCATCTCGTTCTCCAGCCGCGCCCGCTCGCCGATGTCACGAATGACCAGAACCCCGCCCAGCGGTTGTCCCTGCGCGCCAAAGAGCGGGGCGCAGCGTCCCTCCACGAGGTGGACCACGCCCTCCCGGTCGAGCAGGGTGGTCTGCGCGGGCAGGTCAATCACCCGGTGCTCCTCCAGGGCGCTCGCCACGGGCACGATCACGTCCGCCCGGGTTTTCTGGTGACGGAGCAAGACGACATCCTCGATGCGCCGGCCGACCGCGCCGCCAAACTTCCAGCCGACCAGTTCCTCGGCGGCGTGGTTGATGAACTGCACCACCCCCTGCGTATCGGTCGTCACCACGCCTTCAGCCATGGCCCGGAGTGTGACGCTCAGGCGTTCGCGTTCCGCGGCCAGCGCGGCCTCGGCCTGTTTGGTCACGGTCAGGTCGACCAGCACCAGCTGCGTCCATTCGAAATCGAGTTTGCCGTCGCGCGACGGCAGCCACCACCGGTAATAGACGAGCAGCGGCGAACCGTCGATGGCTCGAAGGGTCAGTTCGCCCTCGATCTGGTTCACGCCCTGCCAGATGGCGACGAAGGCGCGCTGCCGGGCCAGGTAGGCCTCCTCGGTGAAGATCCGGTCGAGCTGCGCGATGACGTCCTGCTTGGACCGGGCGCCAACCAGTTCCACCACCGCCTCGTTCATGCCGACGGGCACCACCTTCTTCAGGGCCGCGGAGAGCTCCTCGGCGTGCTCCTGGAAGTGACGCTCCAGATCCTCGACCCCGAGGATGCGCAGGTCCTCCAGCCAGTCGCCGATCGCGCGGT
>JAEUGZ010000453.1 GCA_016794725.1 Opitutaceae bacterium
ACAAAGCCCACCACCGCGTAACCGGCGTGCGCAATGCCGGAGAAACCGAGCAACCGCTTGAAGTCCGACTGACCCAGGGCCAGCAGGTTTCCCAGCAGCATGGACGCAACCGCCAGGCCGGACAACAACAGGGCGAGGGTCCCGTGATCCGGCGTGGCCAGCGAGACCAACCTCGCCAGCACCGCCACGGCCCCGATCTTGGGCAGCGTGGCGATCAGTCCCGCAGTCTCGTTCGAAGCCCCCTGATAGACGTCGGGGGTCCAGAAGTGGAACGGGAAAATGGCCAGTTTGTAATAGAAACCGCAGTACGAGAGGGCGAGTCCCAGGATCACCAGGGGCGACTGCACGATCGGCTTGAGCTGAGCGGCCATCACCGGAAGGGAGGTCGACCCCGTCAAACCAAAGAGATAGCTGAATCCAAAAAGCATCACGCCGTTCGCAGCGACGCCAAACATGATGTACTTCACCGCCGACTCCATCTGCGAGCGATGCCCCTCCCGCTCCCGCCGCATCGGCACCATCAGGTAGAGCGGGAACGACGACAGCTCCAGCGCGATGACCAGGGCGATGACATCCACACAGCTGACCAGCGTCACCAGCCCCAGCACGCTCAGGAACAGGAAGAGAAAATACTCCGGTTGAATCCGCTCCCGGATATCAGGCAGCCGGGCGCTGAGCAACAGGACGGCCGTGAATCCTGCGGTGATGACCACCTTCAGCAGCTGCGAAAACCCATCGACGCGATAGGCCCCGCTGAACAGCACCGCCTCCTGTGAAAACGCAGCCACGCTCGCCGCCAGCGCGGTCAGGGCGGTCGCCATCGCCACCCAGCGGGCCCGCCGGGCGAAGCCCTCGCCCAACGTCACGAAAAAGAGCGCCAGGCCGCCCGTCAGCAGCACCAGCTCAGGTAGGAGGGCCATGAAGGATGTGGGAGACATGACGCGGAAAATCCTAGGGAGCGAGGGCGACGGCGGCCGAAAGTGCCGGCCCCACCTGCTGCAGGAGCTGGTGAACCGTGGCATGCAGGACCTGCACCAGAGGCTGCGGATGCAGACCAATCCAGAGCACGGCAACCAGCAAGGGGGTCAGGGTGACAATCTCCCGGAGATTCAGGTCGGCCAGACCGCTGTGGTCGGGATTGTCGGTCCCTCCAAACGAAACGCGCTGCAACACCCGCAGCATGTAGGCCGCGGCCAGCACCACGCCCGGCACCACGCAGACCGTGAGCGCTTTGGAATGGGCAAAACTGCCGGCCAGCACGAGGAACTCGCCGATGAAGCTGTTCGTGCCGGGAAAGGCCAGCGATGAGAAGCAGAAAACCCCGAAGAAACCGGTGAAGATCGGCATGGTCTTTCCCACGCCCGCGACCGCACCAAGCTCCCGCGTGTGCAGGCGTTCGTAGAGAATGCCGACGCAGATGAAAAGCGCCCCGGTGGTGACACCATGGTTGACCATCACGAGCACGGCACCCTCAAGTCCCTGGGGGTTGAGGGCGAAGATACCGAGGGTGGCAAACCCCATGTGTCCAACACTGGAATACGCGACGAGTTTCTTGAGGTCGTTCTGCGCCAGCGCGGTCATTCCGCCGTAGAGGATGGCGATGACGGAGAGCCCGAGCATCCAGGGAGCGAAGGCGATCGTGGCCTGCGGTGTGATCGGCAGGCAGAACCGCAGAAAGCCGTAGGTGCCCATTTTGAGCAGCACGCTGGCCAGGATGACACTGCCCGCCGTGGGAGCCTCCACGTGCGCCGCCGGGAGCCACGTGTGAAACGGAAACATGGGCACCTTGATCGCAAAGGAGAGGAAAAAGGCGGCGAAGACCCAGCCCTGGAATCCGGGCGAGAAGTGCTGTCCCACCATGCCCTCCAGGCTGAAACTCCCCGTCTTGATCCGGAGCGCGATGAGCGCCACGAGCAGGAAGACCGATCCCGCCATCGTGTAGATGAAAAACTTGAGCGAAGCGTAGAGCCGCCTTGGTCCGCCCCAGACGCCGATCAACACTGCCATCGGAATCAGCATGGCCTCCCAAAAGACGAAAAAGAGAATGGCGTCGCGGGCGCAGAAGACACCGATCATCGCCGACTCCATGACCAGCAGGCAGACCATGAACTCCTTGATCCGAACCTTGATGTAAGTCCAGGAAGCCAGCACGCACAGCGGGAGAATCAGGGTGGTCAGCAGCACCATCAACAGGCTGATGCCATCGACGCCGAGCGAGTAGTCGATCTTCAGGAAGGAAATCCAGGAAACGTGTTCGCGGAACTGGAACGCCGCGGTGCTGGAGTCAAATCGCCACCACAGCGGAAGCGAAATGCCGGCGATCAGCGTCGTGCTGACGAGCGTCCATCCGCGCAGGAGTTGCTCACGGCCGATCAACAAGGCGACGGCCGCCGCCGCCAGGGGGCTGAAAATCAGCAGGCTCAGGAGCGGCAGTCCGAAGAGGAGGTGGGAGGGGGTCGTCATCGGTCGATGGCGTCAGAACATCCAGACGAAGAGGAGCACAAGCACGGCGGCGACACCGAAGGCCATGGTCAGGTTTTCCTGCAGCGCGCCCCGCTGCGCGCCGCGCAGGCGGTTGCCGAGCGAGCGGATCGTCGACGCCAGGCCGTCGACTGCGCCATCGATCACCCGGTTGTCGAACACCGCGGACAGGCGCGCACTGACCATCAGGGGAATCAGGCCCGCCACGCGGTAAAGCTCGCCGACACCGGTATCAAGCATCTGCACCGGCTTCTTCGCCAGCCAGAGGAAGGCACGGCCGCCCTTGCGGTAGATCCAGTCGAGATCGAAACTGATCTTGGCCTCCGGAGTCAGCTTCTTCAGCAGCAGGAAAAACCCGAGCGCCGTGAAGAGGAGGATCTGCAGCGTTTCCGAGACATGGTAGGACGTGTACGGATGATACTCCACCGGGAACGGGAGCATCTGGTACAGGTACGGGGTGTAACAGCCAATGAAGATACAGAGGAAGGCGGTGAGCGCCATGGCCGCCATCATGTTCCAGGTGGGTTCCGCGGCCCGCTCCCAGGTCTCCTTGGAACAGTGGTTCTTTCCGAACCAGATGAAGTAAGGCACCTTCAAGCCGGTGTGCAGAAACGTTCCGGCCGAGGCGAGCATGAGCAGGAACGCCATCCAGAGCTTGTGATCCTCAAATCCCGCCTGGACGATCATCGACTTGCTGACAAAGCCGCTGAAGAGGGGAAAGGCCGAGATCGAGAGTCCACCCACCAGCGTGAAGAGAAAGGTCCAGGGCATCTTCTGGTAGAGCCCGCCCAGTTCGGTGAACTTGCTCTTGCCGGTCATGAAGAGCACCGACCCGCAGCCCATGAAGAGCAATCCCTTGTACAGGATGTGGGCAAAGGCATGGGCGCACGCACCATTGATCGCAAGCTCGGTGCCGAGGCCGACGCCCGCCACCATGTATCCGACCTGGCTGACAATGTGATAGGCCAGCAAGCGCCGCGAGTCGTTCTCCAGCACGGCATATACGACGCCGTAAAGCGCCATGATCACACCCAGCACGACGAGGATCTCCATGCCGGCAAAGCCGCGAATGAGCGCGTACACCGCGGTCTTCGTGGTGAAGGCACAGAGGAAGACCGATCCATTGAAGGTCGCTTCGCCATACGCATCCGGCAGCCACGCGTGGAAGGGCGGCACCGCGGCGTTGAGCAGGAAGCCCACCATGATCAGGTAGGACGCCGTCGACGGATGCGCCACGTCAAAGCCGACAAACGCCATGCTCCCCGTCGCCCGGTAGTGCAGCATGATGCCGGCCAGCAAGGCGACTCCACCTGCCATGTGCACGAGCAGGTAACGGTATCCGGCGGCCAGTGATTCTTCGCGGCCCCTGAACCAAATCAGGAAAACCGACGAAAGGGCCATGACCTCCCAAAACAGAAACAACGTGATCAAGTCGCCTGCAAAAATCGCGCCGAGCGAACCCGCCACGTAGATCCATGCCGCGGTTGTCTCGACTGCTCGTTTGACGTGCAGTCCGTACAGCGTGCCCAGGATGCACATCAATCCCATGATATAAGCGAACACCAGGCTCAGCGCATCCACCCTGCCGAAGGTGAGGGTGAACTGGAGGAACTGCACCTCCCCGAAGGTCGCCTTGGACATCCCGAGAATGCGAGCAAAGGTCAGCACCGGCACGAGCACCATCCAGACCTGACGCAGCCGCGCCGGCACGAGCGGCAGCAGCACCGCCCCGACCAGGAGGATCACTGCGGGGTGCAGCCAGAAACCGAGGGCAGCGACGCTGAGGTCCGCGTTCAGGAGGCCGAAAATGGCAGACAGGTCACTCATCGTAGTAGTCCTCCCGGGTCATGATCCCGGCGTGACCAAACGCCTTGGAGACCATGACAATCACGACGCACGCCACAAAACCGAACGCCGCCCAGAAACCGGGCAGGTGCTCGAGCTTGGTGTGCGCATGGTGTTTGTCGACGAGGGCCGGCACGGCGTCGGCGACCACGAGCAATGCGAGCACGGCCAGGCTGAGCCGGACGACGGTCTTGAGGTGGCGGCGCAGAAACTCGATGAAGCGAAGGAGGTTCATTTCACGACGGCTTGGGCAAACTGCAGGAAGAAGTCTGGATAGAGACCGAGAGCCACCGAGAGGGCGGCCGTGAGGCAGAGCGGGATCAGCATCGCCAGCGGTGCCTCATGCGGAGGGTGATGTGCATCCTGCTCGGACGGCTGGCCAAAGAAGCCGTGGTAAACCACGGGGACAAAGTACGCCGCATTCAGGAGGGTGCTGGCCACGAGCACGACGAGGATCCCGACCGCACCGGCATCGAGGGCGCCAATCAGGAGGTACAGCTTCGTCACAAATCCCGCGACCGGCGGCGCACCAATCATGCTCAACGCGGCAATGGCAAAGGCACCAAAGGTCCACGGCATTGCGCGTCCCAGTCCCTTCATCTCCGAAATGTTCTTCTTGTGCGATGCCACGTAGATGGCACCCGCGCAGAAGAACAAGGTGATCTTGGAAAAGGCGTGATTCGCAATGTGCACCAGCCCGCCCTCGATCCCGGTCGGAGTCAGCAAGGCCACTCCAAGGATGATGTAGGAAAGCTGGCTGACGGTGGAGTACGCGAGCCGCGTCTTCAGGTTGTCCTTGCTCAGGGCAATGATCGACGCGCCGAGAATGGTGATGGAAACAAAATACGCGGTTGGGATTCCCAAATTGAGGCGCGCCATCAGGTCCACCCCGAACACGTGCAGCATGACGCGCACGGTGGAGAAAACGCCAACCTTCACGACCGCGACCGCATGAAGCAGCGCACTCACCGGGGTCGGCGCCACCATCGCACCCGGCAGCCAGTGATGCAGCGGCATGATGCCGTTCTTGGCGAACCCGAGAATGCAGCAGACGTAGAGCGCGGCGATGACACCGTTGTGCACGCCCGACGGCAGGATCCCGGGGTGAACGCTGGTGGCGAAGTCGAGGGTTCCCGAGAGCACGTAAATCAGCACCATCGCGGGAAGGATCAGACCTTTGGCCGTGGTGGTCAGGTAGGTGATGTACTTCCTTGCCCCCTCGTAACCCTCGGCGTCCTGGTGATGGGCGACCAGAGGATACGTGGTCACGCTCACAATCTCGTAGAAGAGATACAGCGTCAAAAGATTGTCCGAGAACGCACACCCGATCGCGCCAAAGATGGCCAGGGCGAAGCAGGTGTTGAACCGCGTCTGTCCATGCTCCTCGAGGCTGCGCATGTACCCGGCAGCGTAAAACACGGTCAGGATCCACAGGAACGACGCGGCCAGCGCGAACATCATCGACAGGGGATCGGCCCTGAGCGCGAAACTGAGACCGGGCAGCAGCTCGAACAGGGTGTAGCGCAGCGTCTTTCCCGCGAGGACGTCGGGCACGAGCGAAGCCGTGATTCCAAACAGCGTCAGCGCCGCGAGCAGGGAGCAGCTTTCACGAAGATTGGGCCGCCGGCCGGTTGCCATGACGAGCCCGGCGCCCGCCAAGGGAGCGAGCACGGCCAGCAGGAGGCGGAGATCGGGGAGCGTGTCCTTCACGGGTGTGCCTGGTTGGGTGTCATGGCCGGCGACTCAGCCTTTCAACTCCGACAGATCGTTGGAGTGAATGGAGCGGTAGTTGCGATAGACCGCGATGATGACGCTCAGGGCGATGGCCACCTCGGCGGCGGCCAGCCCCATGATGAAGAGGACGAAGATCTGCCCAACCGCGGGATCAGGCGCATAAAACCGGTTCACCGTCATGAAATTCAGGGAGGCGGCGGAGAAAATCAGCTCCCCGGCGATCAGCATGCCGATCAACGTCCGGCGGCGGATCAATCCGTAGATGCCCACGGCCAGCAGCAGGGCGGCGAGCACCAGATAAACAGCCGGGCGCTGGTGGAGTTGCAGCAGGTTCACTCTTTGGTCCTCCCGGAACGAGCAATGACCAGGGCGCCCAGGATCGCGACCAACAGTACGATCGAGATCAGTTCAAACGGCAGACTGTAGGTGGTGAGCAAAGCGAGTCCAATCGCCTCGACCGAGCCGTCATTCACCCGGGTGGCCGGTTCCGTCCAGGGACCGCTCAAGCCGAGGTGGGCAACTCCAAACGCGATCGCCAGACACACCAGCAACGCGCCTCCACCCCAGAGCGCGGCGTGACGCCGGCTCTCCTGGTGTGGAGGCTCGTCGGGTTCGGAGAGCATCACGCCGAAGACGATCGTGACGCACACCGCCCCCACATAAATGAGGATCTCCATCAGGGCCAGGAACGGGCTGTTCAGGAAGTAGTAGAGCCCGCCGAGCCCGACACAGCACATCATGAGTCCGGATACACCGCGAATGATGCGGGTACTCAACGCCGCGATCAACGCGCCGCCGATCGTGGTACCCACGATGAGCGCAAACAGCGCGAGGACAAGGTAGTCGGCGAACGGGATCGGATTCATGTCGTCTTCGGTTCGGGACTGCGCACCGGGGCGACCGGGTTGGCAGCGGCAGCAGGGGTTGACGTGGGAGTCGGTGTCGCGGCCGAAGCCGGAGCAGGGGCCACGGCAGGCTTGGCCGGGGCGGCAGCCGCGGCTGCCATCGCAGCCGCGGAGGCCGCAGCCGCAGCGGCGGCTGCTTCGGGATTCTTCTCCGCCCACACCTTGGCTTCCGCCTCAAGCTTCTTCACCAGGTCCATGCGGCTGAAATCCTCCCGGTGGAGACTGACCACATTGTAGTCCTTGGAGTATTCGATCGCATCGCTCGGACAGGCCTCCACACAGGAGCCGCAAAGGCTGCAGGTGGTGAAATCCAGCGTGTACTCGGAGACCGACTTTTTCTTCTCCCCTTCCCGCTTGATGCCCTCGACGGTGATGCAGTCGCTCGGACACGCCCGCACGCAGAGATTGCATGAGGTGCAGCGCGACTTGCCGGTCACGGGGTCGAGGACCAGTTTGACGTGACCACGGAACCGCTCGGGCATCTTGAGCGTCTCGTGGGGATACTGGACGGTGATCGAAGGTTTCGAGGCTTCGCGGGCCGTGATGCGCAGCCCAGTCAACAGGCTCTTGAAGCCGGAGTAAGTGTCCCGAAGTGCGGTGAGTAGGCTCATCGGTCAGAAGAATTGATGGTAGACAACGGGCAGTTTCATCATCGCTCCGGTGAGGAGGAGGGTGAACAGCGAGATCGGAATGAGAATTTTCCACGAGAGATTGAGCAGGCTGTAGAATTGCGTGCGCGGGAACGTCCAGCGGATCCAAATCACGGTGAAGATGAGCCCGTACAGCTTGAGGAGGAACCACCCCGCACCCCAAAGTCCGCCGGAAAGGACGCCGATGGGACTCTGCCAGCCGCCCAAAAACAGGACCGTGGCGAGGCTGCATCCGACGACAATGTTGGCGTACTCGGCCATGAAAAAGACCCCAAAGCCCATGCCGCCGTACTCGGTGAAGGCGCCGGCGACGAGTTCGCTCTCGGCTTCGGCCATGTCGAACGGCGCACGGTTGGTTTCCGCCAGCATGCAGATGAAAAAAATCACGAACGTCACCGGCATCAGGGGGTTCACCCAGACCTTGAAGAGATTCCAGTGCCAGATCCCGCCGCCCTGCTGGTGGATGATCTCATTCAAGTCCATCGTACCGGTCACCATCAGCAGCGTGATGACGACCAGGAGCATGGGAATCTCGTAGGCAACATTCTGTGACACCACGCGGGCGGACGAAATGATCGCGAACTTGTTGCGCGAGGCCCAGCCGCCAAGCATGAGGGCCATCACATTGATCGAACCGAAGGAGAAGACAAAGAGCAGCCCGACGTTGAGATGGCGCGCCACGATGCTGTCACTGAACGGGATCATCGCCAGACACATCAGGGGCGGGGCCATGACCATGAGCGGGGCGGCCCGGAAGAGAAGCGCATCCGTCCCCGGCGGGACCATGACCTGTTTCGCCAGAAGTTTGATGCCGTCCGCCACGGGCTGGAGAATGCCTCCGAAGCCGGCCTCGTTCGGTCCCGGACGCCGCTGGATGCGGCCGGCGCCCTTGCGTTCGGCCAGGACCAGGTACGCGGCATTGGCACCGACAAAGGCGCAGATGCCGACCAGGTACAGCAGGATCCGGACAGGTTCGATTTGGAGGAAGCTCATCGCAGTCCGGTTCAGCGATCGATATCGGGGATGACGAGGTCGAGGCTCCCCATCATGGCCAGGGCATCCGGCAGGATCATGCCCTTGCTCGCCTCTTCATAGAGGCTGAGGTTGGAAAAGGACGGCGTGCGCAGCTTGACCCGATAGGGGATCTCCTTGCCGTCGCTCACGATGCGCACCATGAAGCGGCCGCGGGCGGCCTCCACGGCATAGCAGGTGTCGCCCACCGGCAGCTTCAACACCCGGGGCACCTTTCCGAGGAAGGGACCGGTGGGGATCTGATCGAGTGCCTGCTCGATGATGTGAAGGCTTTCCTCCATCTCGTCCATGCGCACCAGGTAGCGCGCCATCGAATCGGCTTCGGAATAGGTCGGAATCTTGAAGTCCAATTTCGGATACACCGAATAGGGCTCGGCCCGGCGGACGTCATAGGCGACTCCGGCGCCGCGGATGACGGGGCCGGTCGCTCCGTACCTGCGGCACAGGTCCGCACTGATCGGGCCAATGCCGGTCAGGCGCTTGCGCAGGATGATGTTGTCAGTGACCAGATCGCGGTACATTTTCAGCCGCGGCCGCAAGTGGGCGACAAAGTCACGCGTCCCCTTGAGGAAAGCGTCGTCGACGTCGTTGTAGAGTCCCCCGAACCGATAGTAGCAGTAGGTCAGCCGCGCTCCGCAGAGTGCCTCGAGGAGGTCGAGGATCTTCTCGCGATCGTCAAAGGCATAGAGGATCGGGGTGAAACCACCGAGGTCGAGCAAAAGCGCGCCCCACCAGACCATGTGACTCGAGATGCGATTGAGTTCGGACGTGATGACCCGGGCGTATTCGGCGCGCAGCGGCACCTCAATCTTGGCAGCCCGCTCCACCGCACCCACGAAGGCGTGGGTGTAGTGCATGGCGGAGAGGTAGTCGATCCGGCTGGTATTGGGCAAAAACTTCGCCCAGGTGCGGTTCTCACCCATCTTCTCATGCATTCGATGGATGTAGCCGATGATCGGCTCGGCCCGCTGAATCCACTCGCCATCCATGGTGAGCAAGACGCGGAGCACCCCGTGGGCGGCCGGATGCTGCGGCCCGAGGTTAAGCACAAACGTCTCCTGCGGCGAATCGCCGACGCGGCCCAACGGAACGAGGTCCTTGTGTGCGATCACGGCTTGTAGTCCTTCAAGAGGGGGTGGAAGGTGGCGTCCTCCGGCAGGAGGAAGGGCTTCAGGTTGGGATTGCCCGTGAACCGGATGCCAAAGAAGTCGTGGGTCTCGCGCTCGTGCCAGTTGGCGCCGGGAAACACGCCACCGATCGTTGGAAGCTCGGGTGATCCGCGGGGAACGCGCGCGCGCACAACCACGCGAAGCGGGGACGTGGGATGAAAGAAGTCGTACACGACCTCCATCTCATTCTGGGCGAGCCAGTCGACGCCCGTGATCGAATCAATTCCAAATCCCGCGCGGTCCGCCACCTCGGCCGCCGCCACGACCTGCGCCGGACCGACTGCCACATCGAGGTGAAATCCCTTGAGCGCAAAGTCGACCGCCTGCACCACCACCAGCACGGGAGTCGGTGACACGGATTCCGCGGGGCCATCCGCGGGCACGGCCGCAGCGGCGGTGAGCCCTTTGAAGTGCTCGGTGAGCTGTTCGAGGGTCGGGTTCATTCTTTCAGCTTCGCCACCGGAAAGTGCCGTTTGCCGGTGATCTTTTCTTCCAGTTTCAGGATGCCTTCGATGAGCGCCTCGGGTCGGGGAGGGCAGCCCGGCACGTAGACGTCCACCGGAAAGAGCTTGTCGACGCCCTCCACCACGGCGTACTGGCCAGGATAATTGAAGGGACCGCCGGACAACGCGCAGTTGCCCATGGCGATGACCCACTTGGGCTCCAGCATCTGGTCGTAGAGTAGCTTCACCGCCGGGGCCATCTTCTTGTTCACCGTGCCGGCGACGATCATGACATCGGCCTGGCGCGGGGACGGACGAAAAACCTCGGCGCCGAAGCGCGAAAGATCAAACCGGGCCATGCCCGCCGCCATCATCTCGATCGCGCAGCAGGCCAGGCCAAAGGTGAGCGGCCAGAGCGAGTTGGCGCGGCCGAGGGCGAGCAAATCATCGAGTTTCGCGAACTTGACGATTTGCGAACATTCCACCGGGACGTCCGGCTGGGGATTACCGGCTAGTGGCGTTTCCATTCGAAGACTCCTTTTTTCCAGGCGTAGACAATGACCAGTGAGAGGATGCCGACAAAAATCGCCAACTCGACAAAGTCGCGGATGAGGAAATGACGTCCGTACACGAGTGCGACCGGGATCAGAAACAGCACGTCGACGGCAAAGGCGACGAAGACCAGGGCGTACAGGTAGTACACCACGCTGTACCGTATCCAGGCATCCCCGATCGGCTCCATGCCGCATTCAATCGCCTGGCCTGTCTTGTTCAGCGTGGTCCGCGTCCACCGCGGCGCGAGAAAGTAGACGATGACGAAAGGGCCGAACGCAAAAGCAAAGCCACCCGCACAGAATGCGAAGATGTAAATGAGGTCGCCTTTGAGGACTTCGTTCATGGTGCGTCTAGTTCGGTCGCATCACTGTGGTGGGGAGTGCGGCGACATCATGTCAGGGACCGCGAATCCCTGCGTCGCAACGATTGCCCTTCAGTCCGCATTTATTGCGCGAGTTGCGGGTACCGGGTTCAGGATCCGACTATTCATTATAGCGTTTGGCGCCTATCCACCAACAGGTTAACTCAAGAATGGCCAACAGGGATTGAGGGTTTTCTGCATGGCCGGGAAACGCGGAAAACCGATGGACGTACGTATTCGTAGACTGGACGTTCAACCAGGGCAATGGAGCTTGACGAGGGTCGGTCCCGTGCTTGCCGATCGACGACAACCGGGCGAGTGCCTGACGCAAGCTACCATCAGTCCTGTTGGAGGCGGCC
>JAEUGZ010000457.1 GCA_016794725.1 Opitutaceae bacterium
GGGGTCGTCGACCCCGCGGGGATGGGCGTCGCGTGAAGAAATCGGACCACGGAGGCGGGACCGGTGGGTCCCGTCGCGGCCTCACCGAGGCCACCTCCAACGCAACACGCTTACGCCCAGCGTTGGATCGTGCTTTTGAAGTCTTGCGCAGCGGGGCCTAGTACCGCACCGGGCGGGCCGGGCTCAGTGGGCGGCCCTGGGCGTCGACCTCGGTCTCGTAGACCACGCGGATCGGGCGGCCGTCCGGGGTGGTCTCGGTGCGGACTTCGCGGACGTAGTGACGGTGACCGGCGGTGCCGGCTCTGGCGGCGGCGGCCCCGGGCGTGGAAACGTCGCCGACGACCACAGGGCTATCCGATCCCGAGGTGCCGGAGAGTGTGTCGGAAGAAGGGCCGGCCGCCGTTGCCGTCCCGGCAGGGGTGGGGGCGACGCATCCGGCCAGGGCGCTGGCGCAGGCTACGAGGGCGAGCGTCACGAACAGGCGGGCGCCGCGGGAGTCCGAGTCGAGCGGCGTTCGCATGGTGGCGTCGGTGTCCGCGCGTTTGCGTCTGCACCGGAGCCGTCGAGGCGGCTCCGGTGCAGACGGTGAATCAACGGATGCGGACCTCCTTGCCGGTCTTGGACGACAGGTAGATGGCATCCAGGATTTTCTGCACGGCGAGCGACTCAGCGGGTTTGACGAAGGCCTCCGCCTTGCCCAGGAGCACGTCGACGAAGTGAACCATCCGGTTCGTATTCACGAGCGGCGGCAATGGAGTCACCAGTTCGCTGGAGTAACCGTGCTCGGTCTTGCGGAAAAGCTGCAGGGGCGGGAACAGCAGGCCACCTTCGGTGCCGAAGAGCTGGGTGCCGTTGAAGTCCGACTGCGGCTGGTGGGCGGCCCACGAGGCTTCGAGGAGCACGGTGCGGCCGCTCTTCAGCTTGATCAGCGCGATGGCGAGGTCATCGACATCGAACGGTTTCTTGGGATCGATCTCGCCGCGGCCCCAGTTGCCGTCACCCTGGCCGCGCGGGCCGAATTGGGAGTAAGTCTTGCCGCTGACGGCGACCGCGTCGAATTCGCCCATGAGGTAGAGGCAGCGATCCAACGCGTGCACGCCGATGTCGTAGGTCACGCCGCCTCCGGCGAATTTCTTCTGGGTGAACCAGGAGCCGATGCGGGGAATGCCGCTGCGGCGAGTCCAGGCGGTTTTGGCGTGATAGATGTCACCCAGCATGTCCTGCGCGATCAGTTGCTTGGCGGTCTGGCACTCGCTGGTGAAGCGCATGTTCTGCCCCACCATGAAGAGCACGCCCTGCTTCCGGGCCTCGGTCACGAGTTTGGCGGCGTCGGCCGCGGAGGTGGCCATCGGCTTGTCGAGCATGACGTTCTTGCCGGCCTTGAGGGCGGCGAGCGCGACCGTGGCGTGCAGGTAGTTGGGCAGCGCGATGGAGATGACGTCGATGTCGGGGCGTTTCAGCAGTTCCCGGTAATCGGTCACCAATGTGGGGATACCGTGCTGGTCGGCGGCTTCGCGGCCCCGCTGCGGGGACACTTCGGCGAGGGCGACGACCCGGGCGGAGGGGTGCTGTTTGAAGGAAGCAATGTGATCATGGCCGATGGCACCGGCTCCGACGACGGCGATGTTGAAGAGATCTTTGGGCATGGAAGGAGGAAAATGGGAGAAGGATTCGAGAGGAAGCGCGGGTGAAACCGTAGAGTGCGGTCGGGGGGGGCGGAATGCCGTTTGCGGCTCAGGCGCAACCCCAGGCCTTCAGTTGTTCGAAGGAACGGCGGACTGACTCGATGGGCGAGTGGTTGTACTTTTCGACTTCGACCACGTACCACTCGACCGAGCCGATGCTCTGCACGGCGGAAAAGACGGAGGCAAAGTCCACCGGCCCGCCGCCGATTTCGGCTTCGTCCTTCAGATGGAGCAGTTCAATCCGGCGCCCCTGCTCGCGAATGAACGCGGCCGGGTCCTTGCCGCCTTTGTGCACCCAGTAGACGTCGGCCTCGCAGCCCAGGTTGCGCGGCTCGGCGGCGTCGAGCAGCCAGTCAAAGCCCCGGCGACCGTCGACGGTCGCCAACTCGAAGTCGTGATTGTGGTAGCTGAACCGGAGCCCGTAGCCGCGGAGCCGTTCGCCGATCGCGTTCATTTCCTCGCCGATGGCGGAGCAGGCGGGGCCGGACCGAAACAGCTCGCGCTGAAAATACGGGCAGGTGACGTGGTGCGAGCCCAGCAGCAGGGCTTCGGCGGCGACCTTGCTCAAGTCGGCCCGGAGTGCGGCGATGCCGACGTGCATGCCGGCGACCTTCAGGCCGGCGGAAGCGACGGCGGCGGCGGCTCCGGCGGCGTCGAGGTTTCCATAACCGGCCAGTTCCACCCCGGCGTAGCCGATTTTGGCGACTTGCGCCACCGTGTCGGCGAAGTCGAGTTTGGTCATCTCACGGACGGACCAGAGCTGCAGTGCGAGTTGAATCTTTTTCATGGGTAAACGGGAACGCGCGGGGTCGTCTCAGCCTTCGCCGGGTGGTGCGGGGTGTCAATGGCGCCCCGGGGGAGAGGCAGCGGGGAAGCGTCAATCCGTCGTGGGACGAACGACCTCGGTGGGGCCAGGGTGAACGATCGGTGGCCCCTCGAGGCGTTAAAGCGAATTTGTCTCACGTAAAGGGCCGGAGGGGATGGGGGTGGGGATGGGGAACCGCTCCTCGGTTGCGCCCAAGGTTGTCCGCAGGGCCCGCTCCCGCGTCGGCCTCCGTTGGAGGTGGGGTCGCCGACCCCGCGGGAAAGGGGCGTGGCGTGAAGAGAAGGTGCGGAGGGAGAAGTCTCCCGGCCTCGGCGAGGCGAGCTCCAACGGAGGAGAGATCGTTGGAGGGGGGGATCGCCGACCCCGCGGGTGCTAGGCCCCGGCCTCCCCGGACACGCCTTCCTTGAAATGTCTCCGACACACCGATACATAGCGTTCGTTGCCGCCGATCTCGATCTGGGCGCCCTCGCGCAGCGCGTGGCCGTGCTGGTCCGTGCGCAGCACCATGGTGGCTTTGCGACCGCAGTGGCAGATGGTCTTGATTTCGTTGAGGTCGTCGGCCCAGGCGAGCAGGGCGGCGCTGCCCTCGAACAGGTTCCCCTGGAAATCGGTGCGCAGCCCGTAGCAGAGGACCGGGATGTCGAGTTGGTCGGCGACGTCGGTCAGCTGCTGTGCCTGGACCCGGGTGAGAAACTGCGCTTCATCGACCAGGACGCAGGCAATGCGCTGAACCCCGTGGTCGGTGCGGATGCGGGCGAGCAGGTCGTCCTGCCGGGTGAAGGCGATGGCTTCGGCGGTGAGCCCAATGCGGGAGCTGATCCGACCGGCCCCGCCGCGGGTGTCGATATCCGGCGTGAACAAGAGCGGGTGCATGCCGCGCTCCCGGTAGTTGTAGGCCGATTGGAGGAGCACGGTGGACTTTCCCGCGTTCATCGCGGAGTAATAAAAGTAAATTTTGGCCATGCGTGGCGGGATGATTCCGGGACGGAGTCGACGACGAACCGGAAGGGCGTTCAATGCGGAAACACGTGGTGCTGTTGGCTAGGCCATGACAGTTCAGTTGAATCGCGAATCCCGCGACTGCGCTTGCGCTCCAGCGTAAGGAGCGTTCCCACGTAGGCCTCCGTTGGAGGTGGGGTCGTCGACCCCGCGGGGATTGGCGTCGCGTGAAGCAATCGGTCTACGGAGGCGGGACCGGTGGGTCCCGTCGCGGCCTCGCCGAGGCCACCTCCAACGGAAACGCAGGAGTTGCCCGCTTCCGAACCATAAGTAGTCGCGTGTGCGTGATTGCCCCCCGGAAGATCAGCTTGGCGCCGGGGCGGGCCCGGCTCAGGCTATCGGCCGCTCATGAATCGCACCGACCGGCTCGTTGCCATGGTGATGTACTTTCAAGGCCGACGCCTGGTGCGGGCCGAGGAATTGGCGGAGCATTTCGAAGTGAGTGTGCGAACCGTGTACCGCGATGTGGCGGCGCTGAGCGAGGCGGGCGTGCCGGTGACCGGAGAGGCCGGAGTGGGTTATTCGTTGGTCAAAGGCTACCACCTGCCGCCCGTCATGTTCACCGGCGATGAAGCGATGGCGCTGTTTGTCGGGGCCGAAATGGTCAAGCGGTTCACGGACGCGTCGCTCTCCCGTCCGATGGAGTCCGCCGTGTTGAAACTCCGGGCGGTCCTGCCCCGGGAGCAGCAGGATGATGTCGACCGTCTGGCCCGTGCGATGGTGGTGGCGGGTGGAGGAGCGTTGCGGGAGGGACTCGACCAGCAGGTATTGCTCCCGATCCAGCAGGCCGTGGTGTCGCGGCGGGTGCTGCGGCTCTGCTATCGGGCTCGAGGCGAAGACGAGCCGACGCGGCGTGATGTCGAGCCGCTCGGGGTCGTGTTTTATGGCGGAGCCTGGTACCTGGTCGGTTGGTGCCGGCTGCGGGGCGGCATGCGGCAGTTCAAGCTCCAGCGTGTTATTTCCCTCACGCTGCTGGAGGAGCGGTTTCCCCAGCGTCCCGAGTTCTCGATCACGCGTTACCTCGACGAGTGGATGGCGGTGGATGCCATGGTGGCGGTGCGGGTGTGGTTTGCAGCGGGGGCGGTGGAACGGGCGCGCCGGGAGAGTTATTCCGGGTTTATTGAGAGCAAACCCGTGACAGGCGGGGTGGAAGCCCGCCTTCTGACCTTTTCGCTCCCGTGGTTCGCCCGATGGATGCTGTCCTTTGGTGAAGATGCCGAAGCTTTGGAACCGGAGGAGCTGCGAACCCTGGTGGAAAAGGAGGCCAATCAGGTATTGCAGCGCTATGTGCGGACTCCTGACAGGACGTTGTCAGGGGCCTGAGGTAGACTGCGGGCATGATTCGCGTCAAAGAAATCGCCTTCACCGGTTATCCGGTCA
The DNA here is from genome assembly GCA_016794725.1 of Opitutaceae bacterium. Lineage (GTDB taxonomy): Bacteria > Verrucomicrobiota > Verrucomicrobiia > Opitutales > Opitutaceae > UBA6669. Next base: position 4,891 of record JAEUGZ010000457.1, read on the forward strand.
CCGACATGCCCCGAGCGCGCGCCTTTTATGAAGGTCTGCTCCGCCTGGTTCCCACCACCACCTTTGAACATGAAGGCAAGAGCTGGATCGAGTACGATGTGGGGCCGGCCACGCTGGCGATCACGAACATGGCGCAGAAGTGGAAGCCCTCGCCTGACGGGCCATCGGTGGCTCTGGAGGTAGAGGACTTCACGGCGGCGGTGGCGGCCATGCGGACGGCGAATGTGACCTTTTACGTGGAGCCGATGGACTCTTCCGTGTGCTGGCTGGCCGTGGTGGCCGATCCCGACGGCAACTCGATCGCCTTGCACCATCGCCATGCGCACCAGCACGGATGATCTTCCGGGAGCGGAGTGGCCCGAGGCCACTGAATCCCGGATGACGGCTCGGTCCGAGACGCGAGCCTGGGTTCCGGGAATCGTGAGCGGGCGGTTCTTTGAGACCTGGGATTTTTACACGACGCTCTTGGGTTTCCGGACCTTGGCGGAGTCCAACACCTTTGTGCACCTGCAGCACCCCACCGGCACCCAATTGGCGGTGCTGCGGGAGGAAACAGACGGCGCTCCGGAGGAGTTGGTCTGTGCGACGCGCGGCCGCGGATTCTGGCTGATGCTGGAGGTCGATGATGCCATGGCTGAGCACCTGCGCCTCGGCGAAGCGGGGGTCGAGTCCCTCGGGGCGCTGCGCGATACGCCCTGGGGTGACCGACAGTTTGTCCTCCGCGATCCAAATGGAGTCCTTGTCTATCTCGTGCAGCGAAAGGTAGATGCGGAGGCTGCGGCCCAGGTGGGGGCCTGCCTGGCCGCGGTGGGAGTCCCGGTGGCGGATTGAGGAAAAAAGGCGGTGCGGGATGGGATTAGAGAAATCCCTCGCCGCCGGGGAGGCGGATCGGTTGGGTGGTGAGGATCATGTCACTGTTCAGCCTGCTCGATGTTTCCCTCAGCTTTGGTGGTCCGTTCGTCCTGGAAAAGGCCAACTTCCAAGTCGACCCGGGCGAACGCGTGTGCCTGCTCGGGCGAAACGGGGCGGGAAAGTCGACACTCATGAAGGTCATCGCCGGTGAGATCAAACCCGACTCGGGTCAGGTCTTTCGCGAACCGGGAGCGGTGTTCACGCGGTTGACGCAGGAAGTGCCGCTGGACCTGGCCGGCGATGTGCGCGCGCTCGTCGCGTCCGGGTTGCGTCCGCCGCATGACCATGAAGAGGATTGGGAGCGCGATGTTCGGGTGGATTCCCTGTTGGATCGCCTCCAATTGCCGCACGCGGCGGATTTCAGTTCGCTGTCGGGAGGCTTGAAGCGCCGGGCGCTGCTCGCCCGAGCCCTGGCTGGGCAGCCGGATTTGCTCCTGCTCGACGAACCGACCAACCACCTCGACATCGATTCCATCCTCTGGCTGGAGGAATTCCTCCTGACTGAGCGGTTGTCGCTCTTTTTTGTCACCCACGACCGGGCCTTCCTGCGCCGACTGGCGACGCGCATTGTCGACCTCGATCGCGGACGGCTCGCGAGCTGGGCATGCGATTACGACACCTACCTCGTGCGCAAACAGGAGGTGTTGGAAGCGGAGGAGCGCCAGCAGGCTCTGTTCGACAAGAAACTCGCGCAGGAAGAGGTGTGGATCCGCAAGGGTGTGAAGGCGCAGCGGTCGCGGGCGCAGGGACGCATCCACGCCCTCATGAAAATGCGGGAAGAGCGGGCGGCCCGCCGCGACCGTGTGGGCAATGCCACGCTGAAGCTGGCGGAGGCGGAGCGCTCGGGGGTGAAGGTGGTGGAAGCGGAGGACGTTTCGTTTTCGTTTCCGGATGGACGCACCCTGGTGCGCAACTTCAGCACGGTGATCACCCGCGGGGACAAAATCGGACTGATCGGACCCAATGGTGCGGGCAAGACCACCTTGGTGAAATTGCTGCTGGGGCAACTCGCCCCCACGTCGGGGGAATTGAAGCATGGGACCAACCTCGAGGTGGTGTACTTCGATCAGTTCCGCGCGCAGATCGACGACAACAAGACGGTCGCGGACAATGTGGCCGACGGGAACACCACCGTCACGGTCGACGGACGCAGTCGTCACGTCATCAGCTATCTCCAGGACTTCCTCTTCGCGCCGGATCGCGCGCGTACCCCCGCCCGCGTGCTGTCAGGGGGAGAACGCAACCGGCTCCTCCTCGCGCGCCTGTTCACCAAGCCCGCCAATGTGCTGGTGATGGACGAGCCGACCAATGACCTCGATGCCGAGACGCTCGATCTGTTGGAAGACCTGCTGGTGGAATACCAAGGGACCTTGCTGGTGGTGAGCCACGACCGCGACTTCCTCGACAACGTGGTGGCGAGCACGTTCGTGTTCGAAGGCGACGGCCGGATTGGCGAGTATGTGGGCGGGTACAGCGACTGGTTGAAGGACAAGGAAAAGGCGGCCAAGGCGGCGGCGGCCAAAGTGATTCCGGTGGAAAAGGCGGCGAACCCCTCGTCATCGAAACCGAAGAAACTCTCGAGCAAGGAGCAGAAGGAACTCGCGGAGCTCCCGGCTCAGATCGAGGCCATCGAAACCGAACAGGAGAAGCTGACACGCAAG